>NZ_KE148484.1:12724-44019 GCF_000410615.1 Novosphingobium sp. B-7
CGCCGTCTCAAGTTCAGAAAGGGTCTGCTGCCGCTCGGCATTGGCGAACTGGCTGAGCGACGCGCCGAACGCCAATCGGCTCATGCCCGGCGACGTGTCAAAGACGCTCGCACCATCTGTCATGGTCTTTGTCGTTGTCCCATTCGCATTGACCGTCGACATGACCGGCGCCCCGCCGGTGAAGGAGGGAGCGGCATTCCATTGTTCGGACTGCCGGTTGAAGCTCGAGAGGTTCATGAAGCTCTCGTTCCCGTAGGAATAGTTGCCGGTCGTACGCTCGACGGCAGCCGCTTCGGCTGCCGCCTGCGCTGGGGCAAGCATCGAGGTCGCTTGCGACGAGACGGCCATGGCCCCTTTCGCCATTCCGCCGGCGAGGAAGGGAATCGACATCATCAGAAAGCCCGCGATCGTTGCGGTATCCGCATTGACCGCATCGATCCCCGCCATCCCCGCCATGGTAATCCCGCCCGGTGCGGTGGCGTTCAGGGCATCGGAAGCGCGGTCCATGATGAACATGTGCAGGACCACATAAAGCGGCCCCCACGCAGCGAGGTAGAAGAACCCTGTGAAGTAGCCCTTGAGCGCCATCGTACCTGTCCGCGGCATGAGAAACAGCGGAAAGATGACCGGGAACATCGCATAGAAGACCACCGTCAGGACGATGTTGAGAAGCGGCACCCATGTCATCGCCTGCTGAGCGATCGAGCTGTAGGTGTTGCGCGCCTGCTCCTCCGCTCGAAGCATCGCAAAGGTATCGCCGTCCGCGGCCCCAAGATTGGCACGCGCCTCGAGGAAAGCGTTCACCAGAGAGCGCTGCTGGAAAACCTGCTGAGCTGTCTGCGAACTCCCGTGGAACTGGTTTGCGATGACTGGGAGATCAGAAACCAGCTTCGCTCTCGCCAGAGCCGGCGTCAGGCCGGGGAACAGCTTGCGGCCCTCTTGCTGCAGACCCAGCTCGGTATAGGCGGTGATGCCAGTCTGCAGCTCGCTATAGGCATTCTGGCAGGTGACGATGATCGGTGGCCCGCTCGCAGGCAGAAACTTCATTCCCCGCGCCGGTGACCCAGGCCCCATATCGTCAAGGATGTTGTTTGAGTTGGCGATTGTGTCGAAAGAGGTGTGTCCGAGCAGAATGTCGTAGAACAGGCATTGCTTGAAGTACTCACCCAGGTTCGCGCTGATACGCGGGTCGCGGATCTGAAAGTCGCGGGTCCGGTCCCAAAGCCGCGCACCGTAGATCATCCCGTTGGTCGACATCTGCAATGCACCTGGCATCACGAAGACCGTTTCGGCGGTGCGTGTCAGCCAGTCCCCGGCCTGGCTGCTGACCGAAGCGATCATCGCCAGACCGATGGGCACGTTGGCAACCGTGGCCGGCGCGAGCGAGGGATTGAGGCGATCGGTAATCCGGACCGAGGTCACTGGGACGACCAGAGCGCCGTAGATCAGCGTCGCGCCGAGAAACCAGTTGAACCAAGCACGCCAGTCGAGACTGAACGCCACGATGAGCAGGGTATAAATGAGCCCGATCACCATCACGACACGCAGCAGCGCGCGGAAGCCCCCTCCCCCGGTCCAGGCGCTGACCGCATTGAAGATGTTGACCAGGTACTCGCCCCCACCGATCGTGAAGATCTCCATCATGGCTCGTCCCTCCTGCCGCGCGCCGGGCCTATTGCAGGCCCTGATTTGAGAGGGATGTGCTGAATCGCAGCGCAGCCGACATCTGGGGCGAAAGGTTGTTACGCAACGTGCCCTCGAGGAAAACAGCCCGCTGAACGACATGCTGGGTCCGTTCGAGGCGGAGGTTCATCCCTTGGGAATATGTGTCGAGCACCTGTCGGACCGAGACGATCTGCGCGCGCCACTGTGACAGTGCTTCCTCATTGGCATTCTGGAAGGAGCCGACGCCGCGCGAGGCATAGCCGTAATACTGCTGTGCCAGCGCATCGAGGAGGTCCATCGCAACGATCTCGGCAAGATCGTTCATGTCATTGGCCGTCATGCCGCCAAGCGTTGCGGCCGCGTTGACCGAGATGATCTTGTAAAGCGGGATAGTAGTGGCCCCCAGAAGACCAATCTCGTCAGGCGTGAGAGCTGCGTTGCTGCGCACCTTGCCGTTCATGCTCTCGATCATCGCCCTCACACGCGGCTTGAGGGCCTGCGAGGCTGAAACAGACATACTCTGCGTGGTGGGATTGAGGCACTTGTCGTTCGTGTCGCACTTCAGCATCGTGACCGAGCCCCCGCCATCCAGCAGCGCGGTCAGCAGTGCCCGGTCTCCCTGCCCGACGAACTGGTAGCCGCGTTTGCCGCTGGCATCGCCGTCCTGATAGAAGATTACGGTGCCGACGAAGGTCATCAGGTATTCGCGGAAGTTCACCGAGAAACTGGGGTAGCTCTGCTTCAACATTTCCCACGTGAAGTTGTAGCTTGCCGCGGGAATGGCGGGATCCTTGTTCGCCTTCAGGGTCGCCTCGCGCTGCCCACCCGTCCCGCATTCATGCCGCCCCTTGGCCCAGTCGGAAAACAGGCCCTGGCTGTTCCCGATCGACTTGCAGATCTCCGACGACATGCGATCGGACTTGCCCCACAGGCCGCCGACGAGGTTCTGTGCGGTCTCGCAGCTGTTCATGTTGAACTGGTTCATCTGCTGCGCCTTCTGCGCCATTTCCTCGATCGTGGCCGAGATCTGCGGACTGATCGACTTGATCGCGAGCTGGAAGGCAAACCCTAGCGCATTGTTGGCCGTCGCTTTGAGCATCGCCACGATCTCGTCCGAGTTGATGAACGAGAAGGATCCGGAAAACACATCGATCCCGCCGCAGCCAGCCTTGACCGAGGGCAGCTGGAGATTGACCGGGTTGACGCTCCTTTGCGGGAAGCGGGTCCAGATATTGCCGCCTGAATAGTAGCCCGCAGACTGGCCCTGGTAGGCAACCGGCCCGGTGGCGTTCGCAGCCGCGCCCATGTCATTGAAGAAGCTGTTGAGCTCAGACCCCACATTGGCATGCACGGGGCCGGCGGCCATGCTGGCAACTGCCAGCGCTGACAGGGCAATGCCCGCTCGCCTCAGGATAGGAGCGAGCAGCCGGGTCGCCGAATTTGGCGTGGTGGTGCGTGCCATCAGTAGTCGCTCCCTGGTTCGATCTTGGTGAGGTAGAAGATGCGCTGCATGACCTCGTCGGCCGCCATCACGCCATAGCCGATCGGAATGGGCTGCTTCGTCTGGGTGTCGAACAGGACGAGGGCAGGAACGGTCCCGCCCTGCAGCCCCATGCGCTGGTATTGTCCGCTATCGACCACGAAGTTGGGAAACGCCTCGTTGGGGCCGCCGTCCATCGACACCGCCAGAACCTCGAGGCCGTAACTATCGGACAGGGCCCGCATGACTGGCGAGAATGTCCGGCAGGCCGAGCATGACGAGGAGTAGAAGTAGAACACGCCGTAACGCTGAGTGAGCGCTGCCATCGATCCCTCGCGCTGCTGGCGGCGATCAGTCAGCCAGGTCTGCTTGGCGAGTGTCGAGACTGGACGCTCAAGCGTGTAATCGAGCTCGGGGTTTTGCCAGATTGCACGGCTCCAGACGTCGGCGAAGGTCGACGCACGATCGAGCTGCTCGCGCTGGAAGCGGATGTAGTTGACGATGTTCTCCGAGGTCGGCTCGAGGATCGCGCGCGCCTTGAGCTCGTCGAGCTGGCGGGTAATTGCCGCCATGCGGTCAACCGCAGGCGGGCTCTGGGTCGGCTGCTGTTGGCTTCGCTCCCGCGCCTTTCGTTTGGCCTCTTCCGAATTGCAGTAGAACCAGGTGCCAAGCTTGCGCTCATCGCAATAGAACGCATCGCGCGGGGCGGGGGATGCGCTCTGCGCCACCAAAGGAGCACCGAACGCCACGCCGAATGCGCTCAGGGCAAGGAAAACAGGCTTATTCATGGGCATTGTCCTTTCCCGAGGTCGAGCATCTGGAGGAGGAAGGCGGTTTTGAAGAGACCACGGCCGCGGTCGATCATGCGGATCATTCCCCCCGAAAGAGTGGTCGTGGCCGCGACGCCGGCTTCTGTCAGGCACAGGCCGCAGTCATCTGTGCCCGAACGGCGCGCCCAATCCTTGTCGAGAAGGCGCGCAACCGAACTCGCGACCTCGCTGCGTGTCGCCGGATGCAGGAACCAGTCTTCGACCCGCGCAAGAAGATCGGCCTCGGTCCGCGCGAGATCGCGACCGATCGCAACCGCAACCGCCAGATCGAGAACCTCAGCAGATGGGAAAGGTCGTTCTCTCCCGAATGGCAGGACCGTTGCACCGGTCATGATCCGGTCCCTCCATGACGAGTATAGTAGCTCTCGATTTTCTGCTGAATCTGGATCGACATCTCGATCTCACTGGGCAGCTTTGCCGCGTCGACGAACTCGGCGTAGACCTCTCGGAAGTCCATGCGGCTGAGATCGAGCTGCTGGAATTGTGCGATCAGGAAGCCGTCGCAGTCAGGTTGCTTCGGGGTTCCCCACTGCATCCCGAGCTGGGCCTTCCCCTGCTGATTGAGGATGCGGACTAGCTTGCTTCCGTAGCAGCAGTAGGACTGCTTGCGGGTTACACAGACGCCGAGGACGCGCGCTGAACAATAGGTGCCGACAAAGTGGCAGAGGCCAGCATCATCGCGCTTGTCGACCTCGCGGTCCTCGCGGTCACACAGGAACGGTGTCAGGAGCGGAACGCCCTTCCCGCTACAGCAGTTCGAGAGGCCAAAAATCTTCCGGGTGCAACGCAGATGCTCGCCGCTGAAGATCTTCAACTGGTCGGGATCGAAGCCATCGCGCAGGTTCCCTATCACGTTCATGGCGACCATCGCGTCCTTGAACTCGGTGGACGCCTCGCGCGTCACTTGCGTGCATTCGCCGTCGATGCAGTAGAGGTCGCCCGCGCAGACATAGGCGGCTGAAGCGGAGGTGCCCGCTTGGGGAAGAGTGCACTGGTACCAGCGGTCATGGACATTGCAGGTCACGCCGTCGGGCTCGAAGCTCAGGCATTCATCATGACTGAACTTGCAATCAGAGCGTGCTTCCAACGCGGCGCAGTCATTGGCCGGTGCCACACCCTGGCACTGATAGGTGCGCTGCCACTCCCAACAGCTTCGCGTAACCGAAAGACCATTGATCACCCGCGTCTCGTCAGGGGCCGTGCAGACCTCGCTGGCAAGGGTGCAGGTGGCGCCATTGGTGGCACTCCGGCAAGCAGCTTCGTCTATCGTTTCGCCGACGATCCGAGCAGTGTTTCGCTCGACTCCGCCCGGCACGCCGCTGAGCCTTGAATGGCATTGCCAGATCTGGCGGTAGATCGGCTCTCCAGGCTCCGAACACCATTTGCGGCCGTTATCTTCTGCTACCCACTGCAGGCACCGCTGACCGATGCGCACGCTCCTCTCAAGGGTGCAGGAACCCGAACCCTGCGCATTGGCAAGCATCGGGCACATGTCGGATCGCTCGGCAAACTCCTCGGTTTCACAAGCATATTCCCAGGAGCGCCGCCCTTCGGTCTGAACGCTAAGCGCGGCATTGCAAGTCCGTGGTGCGTCAAAGGGCTGGGACCCGCTGTTGCAGCTTTCAAGATAGGTCGTTGCGCCATCGCCGCCCGGGGGAAGCGGCGAACAGGTGTTGGCTTCCCCTCCGATCCCAGCTCCCGCCCCGAGGTAACGATCGGGATCGCCCTCAATTGCCGAGGCAGACGACAAATCGATCGTCGCAGGATCGACGACCTTGCGGCGCGGATCAACGACCGTCCGGTATTGCTCCTGGTAGCGCTGTGCTTCGCTGGCCGTCGTCAACCCCTTGGGGTCATCGACATAGCGCCGTGCTGGAATGTCCGTCCCGCCAAAACCGGGCACACTTGCTTCACTGCCGGCGCTCAGAATAGTCGAGTTCGTGCCATCGCGCAGGCTGCGGGCCATGGCCTCGCCATCGGCGCGCGCATCGCCAGATGTCATCTGGGCATGAGCAAGGTGCCCGGACGCAAGCAACGCAAGACAGGCAAATGAAAGCCGCACCGGGTTCACCGCGCCGTCCTCATGTTCGCGCGCGCGACCCGAGACACCGGTGCGCCCGGGCCGTTGGCGTCAGCAAAGGTTTCGAGCACATAGGCCACGCTCACATTGCCCGCGATCCGGTCGTGGGGTGGCGGCGCGGTTACGCAGTCGAGCTGGTCGCAAGGCTCAAAATCCGTCGAGAGCGCCACGAAGGTCGGCACCCGATCAACACGGAGCGAGCGAAACAGCCGCGGGTCGATCGCGACGTTGGTGGCCCCGGCCTGGTCCACAACCTTGCGGATACCCGTGATGAAGGCTTGGGGATTGCCGGAGGAAAAGCCGCGGAAAACCACGACGCCCCCAGCCTTGGTCGTGTCCGCAATAAGCCGGGCGAGCGCGTCCTCCGGCATCGACAGGCTGGCAAAGGCAATGAAAAGCGGCGCGCCCTTGGGCTGAACATTGCCGGCCTTTGCGCCGGTTACGATCGCGTCGAAATCAATGGGGCCCTTGACCCCGCCCATGTCCGATACATCGAGATCCTGCACGGAAGCCTTGGCTGCATCGACGACACCTTGCGCCTCACTGCGACGCGCCTCGCTCCTTGCGGTCGCGAAATCGAACAGTTCTTGCGCATCGGCCTGCACTGCGTGCCCGCGCGCCTCGATAGCCTGAATATCGATACCTTCAACGGTCTGGGCGAAGACCGCCACCGCAAAGCCTGTCAGACCGACACCTGTAAGACAGAAAGCGAGCGTGCGGTTCACTATCTCTCTCCCGGCTAAAGGACGCAGCAGTTGCGCTTGCGCCAGACAAGGAAGCCCACGTCTTCACCCTTCACAGGGTAGACCTGCCCCGCCTTGGGCAGGAGCGTTGTGGCGCCAATGGGCGAACAGGCCTCGCGTCCGCTCACCATTGCGGTTGGGTTCACCTGCTGCAGGCGGTACTGGCTCTTCTTGAGGATCGGCATGAGGTACTTGGAGCACAGCGCCTTCGGACCGCTAGTGCCCCAGGCCAGGCCCTGCCGGTGCATCTTGTAGATCATCCGCTCGGCTGCGAGCCGGGCAGATTGCTTCATGCCAACGTTCGCGCCGATGTTGCCGTTCATCGGGTACATCGGACCCTGACAGCCCGAGCACCAGAACAGCTCATCCATCGGCAGCTTTGCGCTCGCCGAAATACAATCGGCCGAGCAGGCGGCTTGCGCCAACGGCGAAGTAAACAGGGCCGCCTCGGGATTGAGCAGAGTGGTCAGCTCATCATCCTGCCAGAGGGGATCAATCTCACTCAGATAGGCAACATCGAAGGAGCTCGCCTCGAGGCACAGGAAGTCCGTGACGACCTCTAGCCAGTAGAGCAGCGGGTAGATGTAGTAATGGACGTGGTACTTGGCGCTGTTCTGCGCCTGACCACCGACCTGTGAAGAGTCGGAGGCATAGCCATTGCCGATCGAGAAGCCGGGGTTGAGTTTGATCCCGCCGAGATTGGGGAAACACCACGGCTTTGTCGTGACGTCGACGAGCCGCACCGGCTCCCAGAAACCCATCGCGAGGCCAATGCGCGGAACAGGAGTGCCGCACGCACAGATCGGGAGGTCCGGATTCTTGGTGTCGGCCCGGGAGGACGGCCAGATTTTGAGCGAGCCGAGCGAGAGCGGGAACATGCAACCCCAACACACATCGGTGACAGGATTGACGAAACTGCCCGAGCAGCGGCCAGGCCCGGTCGGAAGACCTTGAGCCGCTGCCGGCGTTGCCAGCGCTGCTACCAGCAGAGCCACGATGGGAGCCAGAAGCCTACCCAGCATCCTGTTCCTCCCTGCCCTGCATGAGCCACGCATCGTCGGCCGCATTTTTGGCCTTCAGCCAAAGCCAACCTTGAACAAAGACAAAGGTGAAGGTTGCGCCCAGCCAGGGAAGCGCCAGGGGTCGTGCCAGCGTGCGCAGTTCGCCAAAGAAGAGCACTGTTGCGGCGAGCACCGCGCAGCCCATGATCACTCGAACGCGGGCACCGCGCAGCATCGGGGTTTCGGGGGCAGCAAGCGGCACCGGCAAAAGATCGCGCCACCCGGTCATGTCGGCTGCCGCTTGCGGCGGATGACATGCTCGGTGACCTGCAGCATATCACCCTTACGCTCGACCACGGCCGGCGTGTGGCGGATACCGAAATGCGTTATCAGGCGCCCATCCTGGTCGAAGTAGAAGCGCCGGCGATGCGTTTGCATCTGGGTGAACGGCGAGCCGTCGACGAAGATGATCTTGGCCGCTTCATCGCCTCCCCGCTGCATGGCCCAGGCGAGCTCTGCCGGATCGTTGCCATTGATGAAGACGAGCTTCTTCGAAAGACCCGTATAGCTCAGCGGATTGACGCGCTGACCTGCGACAGCAATGAGATTGCCGTGATCGTCGCGAATGTCGTTCTCGACCACGATGGCAGGATCAAACTCCCAGCTGAGGGTCTCACCCGCAGGGCTCATTCCGACAACAGCCACCGGCTGCATGACCCGCTGCTTGACCTTCTCGGCAAACTGGCGGTTCAGCGCATCGATCTTGCCGCTCGCCTGCGCCGTATCGAGACGGGCCTTGATGACCGCCAGGAGGTCAGGCTCGATAACGGGCCAGGTCTGACCCATTTGTCCATGATCGACGCCCACGCGCGTAGGCGGAACGGGCACGCCTGCACCGATCGCGAACGGCGCCAGCAGCGCAAGAAGGATTCCGCGCTTCACAGGCCCGCCCCTCACAGGATTGCCCTTCCGGTGCCAACCAGACGGTCGCGGCAGACAAAGCCGATATGCGCGTAGCGACTGTCGAACCCGTCCTTGTGCGAGGTCGCTGCAAAGATGCAGCCCTTTGGCACTATGCCCAGAGGGCCTTTCTCGAGCGCGTCGCCGCGCTTGGTCACAGGCTTCAGCGATGCAACCTGCTGACCATTTACCAGAACGTCTGCGCCCCGCCGCGTCACGACGTCTCCCGGCAAACCGACCGCGATCTTCGCAAAGGGAGGCGGGTTGGTGCCGAAGTACTTGGTCGTCACCCGGTCGTGGCCCGGATGAAAGATCACGTAGTCACCGCGATTCGGGAAGCGGCCGCTCTCTACCAGGAAGGCCCAGTTCGGAAGCGAGTCCGAAGCATTGACCATGAGGGCGTGCGTTCCGCTCCACCGGGCCAGCGCGCTGAATCCCATCGCGAGGGAGCTCAGCACGGCGATGACCGCGAGCTTCTGTGCGAGCGAAAGGCCCTTGGGATCAGCGCGCTCCACCACCCTGCCCTCCGCCATTCGCGGCCATGAAGGCCTGCATCTCGGATTCGACGCGGGCCGCATTTGCAGCGGAGCCCTTTGGTCTCACGCCCGATCCCATGCCTTGCATCGCTTGAGCGGGCGTCGGCCGCGGGACCTTGGCATAAACGGCCGCCTTCACGCTTTGCGTCACGTCCGGCACATTGCCGCCAACGATGGCCTCGTGAACCAGCACGACTTTGCCGCTCTTGGAGAGGCTGGCGACAGTTTCATCGAGCGCCGCCATGAAGACAGCCGTCTCACGTGCAGCCGTCGTTTCGTCCGCGCTCGAACGTGACTGCGCCTGCAGATATTCGCCGATGATCCCCTGAAGTTGCAGCTGGACGAACTCCTGCCTCGAGTCCGACGAAGCTGCGATGTTCCGTGTCACCCAGGCGCCCCAGATGAACATGGCGATGCCGGCTACAAGCAAGACCAGTTCGCGCGTCGACATGCCGGCAAAACGGCGTTGCATGAGCGTTCCGGTCGGCTTTCGCTCCGCTGTCGTGACAGCCACGTGGGCCGGTGGCAGCTCATCGAACAGATCTCTCATTGATCCTCTCCCCCAGTAACAAGAGGCACGGTAAGGGCAGCGCGAAGGCTCGCGCGGCGGAAAAAGGCGGTGAGCGCCACGACAGTCGCGAAGATGGCCAGCACGAGGGCCTCGAATTCACTCTGTCTGGCAGGGCCCGCTGCTGCGAACCGCGATGCGAGGTTGCCGAGCTGCAGCATCAGCCCTGCAAAGGTGAAACTGCCCAGCGCAACGAACACGAGCAGCCCCGTGCCGAGCGCCGCGAGCAAGGTCGTCGCGCCCCACCCTGCGAGGCGCAGGGCCACAAACAGCGTGTCCTGGCCGCGCTGGACAAGATCCGCCCTCTGCCGTGAACGAGGCAACGCGATCATTCCGCCGCCTCCGCCTGCTGGTAGCCTTCGGGAAATGCGACGGCCTCGATCGCTTCGTGCATCGCCATCCCGCGCTCGATGTTTGCCTCGATGCGCGCGAAGACGTCGGGGCTCGATGAGTAGAGTGCTGCTGAATAGCGGTCGAGGACGAGCCGTCCGATGCTTTCGGTATCGGGTCCGCGGATGAAGATATCCGAATAATCGGTGCCATTGCGCTTCAGCGAGCGCAGCAGCGCCTCGGTGAGGTTGTCCATCTCGAAGCGATCCGAGTTGCGGAAGTCCGAGATGGTCTCGCCCTTCTGTTGGAGGATCAGGAACCAGTCAGAGTTTTCGAGCGCGGCCCGCGAGCCTTCCGACTTGTAGTAATCGTGGATCGACTGGGTGGCCGTAATCAGCGCGCCGCCGTACTTGCGGCACGTGCGCGAATAGGTCTCGACGAAGTCGGCCATCGCACCGCCCTTGAGCATCTGCCAAGCCTCATCGATGATCAAAGGCTTCGGTGTGGCGCGATCCATCCGGCGCATGACCTGCGAGGCGATAAACATGATCGACGTGAGAACAACGCCGCGCAGCTCCTCGCGGGTCGCAAGATCAGAGAGCTCGAAAACCGTCAGATCAGCGGACAGGTCAAGGTTGGCATCGCCCAGAAAGAAGCGGCCGAAAGTGCCCTTGGCCGCGAACGGCAGGAGCGAGGTAGCCAGATCATAAGCACAAGGGTGCTGGGCCTCCCCGAGCGCCGCGATAACATGGTCGACTGTCCCGTCACGGCCATGCTCCTCCCAGACGAGGTTGACCGCCTGGTCGATAAGCCCCCGTTCGGTGTCGTTCAGCCGGTTCTCGTTACGCGCCATCTGGGCGATGATCGATTTGAGCATCGCGAGGCAGTCGACCAGATAGTCATCGTCCTCGCGCGCAAGATGCTCATCGATCATCCGGAACGGGTTGATCGAGATGCCCGAGGACAGCTTGAACTCGGTGAACGTGCCGCCAAGAGCCTTGGCCATATGCTCGAAGCTGCGGCCATCGTCGATCACGATGGTCTTGGCTCCAACCCCTGCAAAGCTCGCGGTCAGATCCTGGAGGAGAACCGATTTGCCCGAACCGGACTTGCCAGCAATCGCAACATTGTGATTGCCGGCAGTATTCTGGAACGGCGACCAGAACTGTGGCTGACCGCGCCTGCCAATGAACAGCAGATGCGGAATATTCCCCCCGACATACTCCCCCTGGATCGGCGCGATCGCTGCAACATTGGCCGAGCGCATCGTCCGCAGGCGCTTCATGCGCTTCAGATCATGGTCGAGCCCGTCGGCAAGCAGCAGCGGGAAGTGCGACATAAAGGCGGGCAACTGGATATGGGTCTCGTCGATCAGGTCCCATCCCGTGGCCTTGTAGAGCGCTTTCAGCGTGCGCTCACAGGGCTCGCCCCGGCCCTTGGGCGCAATGATCGAGACGGCATAGTAGCAGGAGACCAGCTTCTCGCCCTGCTTGACCCTGTCGGCCACGAATTGCCATTCGGCGGCCTCGGTGCGCAGCTTGGGGACGAGCTTGACGCCCTTGCCATCTGCCAGCGACGTCGTTCGTGCGAACTTGTACCCTGCCCTTGCCTCCGAGGATTCCGGGCCCGGGATGATCCCGCAGACCGTCTGAAGCACCGGGCAGGGAAGACTGAGCTTGGGATTGAAGATATCGCCAATGATCTTCTGGGTATCCCAGGGTGCCCAGCGATCAGGGAATCCTCGCACGGCCATGGTACGGACGTCGAACCGCTCGGGCACAAAGTCCTTCAGTTCGGGGACACCTGATGCGACCGCCCCCGTCGGCCGCAGCGATTGAGCATGGAGGACAAGGCGGTCCTTCTCGACATGCGTCACCAAGTCGCGCCGGACACATTGCTCGTTGATCGGATCGAACCGGTTGTAGTCAGGGACCTCGTCTCCGGCACCGTTTGATGGCGCGAGGATCTCGTCGAACAAGCGGATGAGATCGATCGGCGCGAACTGCCGGACCGGAACGTTGATCGATTCCAGCGCCGAAATGATCCCGTCGCGCATCGTGACGAGGTCATCATTGGTGAGACTGGACGCTTGCCCAATGCCCACCGACATCACGACACGAAAATTGCGCACGAAAAATGGTCCATCGCTCGCAAGCGTTGACCAGGCACCGCTGAGCAGTTTGTCGAGGCGGTGGCGTGCCAATGTCCGGAAGACGCCCGAAGCCGTGAAGCGGGGCAGCGCCCACGCCTGCAGCATCTCGGCTACCCTGGGACTTGAGAAGTTGGTCACGCTGAACCGCGTTCCGGGCTGAAGAATATCGGAGAAGATCGTGCCGATGATTTCGTTGACCCGATCATTAGCGCCCACGAGCGGTGCAAGCTCAAGAATGAAGCCCTTCGAACGGACCTGGTGGAAGATGCGCTTCTCCTCGTCGAAGGAGCGATAGCCGAGATAATGCGACAGCATCGGCACATCAGGCGCGCGGGCGCTGCGCTCCGGCTTGCGGCTGTCTCCCACAACGAGATCGACGAGCGAGCCCAACATCGCCCTTTACTCCACGACGCCGCTGAAAGCGGCAGGCTTGGGCCGGGCGCGGGATCCCTTGGCAGAAAGCCGCTGCGCAACCTCCGCCTGAATCTCGGCGATCGGATTCTTCGCGTCGGCCGTGGCGACCTCAGTCCCGGCCGCGCCCTTGCGAGGATCGGGCTTTGCGTCGCTCCCCTCCGGCAACGCCGCGAGCAAAGGCGGAGCGCTTTCTGCTGCGGCAAGAAGACCGCGACTGCGCGCAACCTTCGGACCCCGCTGAGCAATCTGTTCCATCGCGTCCCCGCGTCCGGGAAGCAGTGCTTCGGTGCTCACGACCCGGCGCGCATGCGTCGTGCCGCTGGCATCGGTGAAACCGGGGAAGACCACAGAGAGCTGATAGCGCGGGGCGCTGCGCGCCACAGGTGCTGCACTTGCCAGATGCGTGTCGTGGACAGGTGCATCGATCCCGTCATCCATCCGGTAGGGTCCGGCGGGATTGAGAAGGTCGGTCGAGCTGGTCTCTTCGATCCGGGCAAGCGCAGTATCGTCGATCACGGACGATGGGGCGCAGATTCCGTCGGGCGCATTGCAGCGGAAGTTCGCGCTGACATTGGTGCCAAGCGTCGAGCAACCCGACAGCAGGCTCCCGAGGACCGCAGCGACCATGACAGCTTGCGAACGCAGATTTCTGTGCATCATGATGCTTTTCCTTCTATCCAGCTGAGCAGGAAGTCGCGCGGGCGGTAGCCATGGAGAACCGCGCCATCTTCGCGGACGATGACCGGCGTCCCGCTGAAGCCGTGCTGCCTTGCGAAGGCCTCGTTGGCATCGAGCCCGCTGGTGTCACACGATCCTGCAGATGTGACCGCCCCGCCCTCGTACGCCTGGGTTACTGCCCGGCGCCGGTCGGGTGCGCAGATCACGGCCTCCGAGATTGGCCTTGTGCCGAGCACCGAGATCGGGCGCTCGATCACCTTGACATTGAGGGTCCCCAGCGTCTCGTGAAGCCGCTTGCAGTAGCCGCAGCGAAAGTCGCTGAAGACCGTTATGGTCCTGGTTCCACGGCCCATCACGATGCTGCCGTTCTTCGGCAAGGTCGCAAGGGCTGCCGGATCAATCCGGGCATCGGCTGCTGCAGACGGCGAACCAGTAGCGCCTGCCTGCGGCTTGGCCTCGGGCTCATCGCTTGCACCGGCACCGCCGACAAGCATGTCAGGGTTCATCTGGAGGAGACGGGCAGCCGTGAGGTCCTGTTTGGTCTCCATGTCGTAGACGCGCCCGATAATCAGGTAGCGCGCGCTATGGTCGATGTAGAACAGGTTCTGGCGGGCCTGAATCTCGCAGACGCCGTCGATGGACTTGCAGTCGATTGATGTGATCTCGGTCTTTGGCAGGCGCTTGGTCAGCGCTGCCTGGATCGAAGCGGGGTCACTCGCGGCCGAGGCATGAGCAACGGCCGCGATAGCGGCTAGGCCACTGGCTGCCAGACCTCCGGCTGCCGCGATCTGCCATGTCTTCCATTTACGCTCCATGGTGGTCCCCTCAGTTTCTGATGAAGGTGCCGTCGAGGAAGACGACCTCGACTGCGGCCCCGGTGGGCATCTCGACAACCGGCTGATATTGCTCGGCGCGCTCGATGAGATATTCCGAGACCGTGGTGCCGGCCTGCTGTCCGCCGCCGCCCAGGGCACGCAGCCCGATTTCGCCAGCGCCGGGGGTCCGTCGGCCCTCGCCCGCGATGATCGGCTGATTGAACCCTTCACTGAGCGCGTTACCGACGCCGCTCACGAGACCTGCCAGAAAAGCCTGGGTGGTCAGTGAGCCCTCGCGGCTAACCACGCGGCCGCGCACGCCCACTTTGCCGCCGAACGCGATGAACCCCTTGACCTCCGATACCGCAAAGCGGCCGCCCGGCTGCGCGCATGTCATACGCTGCAGCTTCACATAGACCTTCTCCGAGGAGAGGTCCCCGTAGGCTGCTCCGTTGACCATGCACCCCTGCACCCGGGTCGCGAGGAGCTTCCCATCCCCGTAGACCGAGCGCGCGGGCCCTGTGATCCGGAGCAGGACGGGGAGCGGATCGCTCTGGCTGCGCGTATTGGTCGTGGCATCGACGCCGACCACCACCGTTGCCTTGGCAATCGAATTCGGGGGCAGATAGTTGGGCGAGTCCGTATAGACGGCAGGCGACTTTGTCGGGTCGATACGCGATGCCGTCCCGCTTGCTGACGTGAACGAGACCATCTGGACGTCGCTACCGCGGCGCACGGGCGGGGCTTCTGCCGCTCCGGCCTCTGGTGACGCCGGCACGCCCATCTCGCGGGCCGCCGCGACAGGTCCTGGCGCTGTGGGTCGCGTGTTGCCCCTCTGGACTTGCTGGCGCAGTTGCTCGTTCTCGCGCTCGTAGGCTTCCAGGACACGCTGGCCATCGCGCGCCATGGCCGCATTTTCGCCGCGCAGCGCCTCGATCTCGGATTGCATCTGGGCGAACTGCGCGCCCTGCGCCTCAAGACCCTTGAGACGCACGTCGGTCGAGTTCATCTCGCCCTCGTACATCGCGACCCATTCCTGATCGACGCGCTGCCGGTTCAGAAGTGCATCGGTCGAGACAGTTGTCTTGGCCCCCTTCTCCGTCGCCTCTTCGATGGTCTCCTCGGTGTCGAGGACATACATGGCCCCAGCCACCGCGATCACGCCGGCAAGACCGAACATCAGCATCTTTTGCCGCTTCTGGACCAGTGAGTTCTCTGCAATGGCACCACTCGCATCGAGGGTGTCATGTTCCTCAGCCTCGCTGGCATCGAGGTCCTTGGGTTTGCGCTTGAGGAAATCCATCTGACTTACCCTCCTGACGGTACGACGACGTAAACGGCGGTGGCCTGGCCGCTGGCGAGGTTGGGATTGGAAATGCTGACCGCGATGGCGCCGTCTCCGGCGATGATCTCTTCCTTGAGCGTCATCGGCTCAGAGCCATTGTTCTCGATGCGCAGGACCTTCCCGGTCATGGTCGGGCTGCGGTATTCGCTGACCAGCTGGACCTTGAGATCGCCGACATTGACCGGGGCACGGGCAGCATCGCTGATCTCGAAACCCGCAACGCGGCGCTGCTCGAACATGGCCCGGACGAGCGAGACCGCACGGTTATCGAGCGTTGCAGAGGCCTCGATCGACTGCGGCGCACCCTGTGGGTTTTCGAGATCCGCATTGGCGACGAAGACCTGCAGCGCCGCTTCACCCGATACCTCGCAATCGAACTTGTAGACGAAGCCACGGCGCGTCGTCCCGAAGAACGAAATCTTGCGCTTGGAATAGCCGTCCGGAACGGAAAGATAGATGTCGCCGCGGGTCGGCTCGTGCACGATCGAGAAGTCTTCCTGCGGAACACCCGCCTGGACACGCGAGACCGAGACGAATTGGTCATCCTTCAGCGAAATGCGGGTAAGGTCCGACTTCGACGCCTGGCAGCGCACCTCGCCATTGTCGGCTGCCAGAATATGCTCGTCGGCGAGAGCCGGAACGGCGGTCAGAGCGAGCGCGCCGCCGACCAGTACGACCCCGCACAAGCGAAGGAGCTGGCAGTCAATGCGGGAGGCGAGGACGCTGCCTGTCGCAAGCAGCAACGAAGGCACAATCGGGTTCATTGTTCCTGCTCCTTCTTGACGACTACGCCAAAGCCCTTGAGGCGGAGCGAGACGCCGGTGTGCTGCCAATGGAATTCGAAGATCTTGTGTTCGCGGCGGACGTCGCGCGATCCGACGATCGTATGGAGCACGCCGCCGACCTGACTGGTCAGGTTCTCGGGGTCCGTGCGGATCCAGTCGATCGTGATGAACTGGGTGACCTGCGAGTCCTGTTGCTCATCGATGATTTTGAGAAGGTTGGCCTTGAGCGGACCGCGCGCCTCGGGCGCGGCAATCGCAATGAGCCCGTCGAGCCAATACTGCAGGTTCTCAGGTGACCGATTGAGCGCAAGCTGTGCCGTGTCGCGGGTCACCGCCTCGAGATATTCGGGGCTGACCGCCGCTGAGCTCAGCACCATTTCGCTGGGAAGGATCGGCTGAAGGACAACCTCCCGGTCCCGCGTCGTTGCCGCGACGAACATCACCAGCACCAGGGCGCAGAGAATGATGCAGGCCAGAGCCAGAATGTTGCGCTGCTTGAGGGTCCGCTGCGACGCCTCGTGTGCGAATGAAAGTTCCATGTCAGCCCGCCATCACACGCAAGTGGGAAGGCGGAGCGACCTTCAGACCGAAGAATTCACCCGGCAAATGCCAATAGGCAAAATGCAGGATCCAATACATCGAGCGCCCAGCTTTGAGTTTGCGGTACCCAAGCCATGCAGCAACGGCCAGAAGCAGGCCTATGACAACATGCTGCGCCAGAATTCCCCAGGTGAACGGGATCACCAGCACGAGGAATTCATCAAGCGACCAGAACCCGATCAGTTCGGGATCGTCGAGATGCTTTGGAATAGAATACTTGTCCAAAGATCGTCTCCGCCAGAAAGGTTTGCTGCCATTCCCATGCCGGTAATGGAGCAGCGCCCCCCGTTCGCGATGACCTGTGCTTTCGCTCAGATCGTCGCTGTGACCGTGGAAGTGACGATCGGCACGCCGGTGCCAGCACCCACGCCGACGCCGACGGGGATCGCGACCTGGCCGAGCGAGAAACGCCCGCTGGCCATGGCAACGATGCCGCCGGCGAGCGAAAGCACCGTGATGATCCGTCCGCCCGACCCCTGAAGGAAGCCGGTGAACCGCGTGAGCGCCGTATTGAACGTGGCGTCCGTGCCGGCCATGGCAGCTTCGATACCGAAGACGCTCATGGCGGCGGCGACAGCAAGGGTGACGGCGAACGTCCCCCCTGCCTGCTTGAGATCATGGACCTTCATTGTCTTCCCCTTCTGGTTGACCAAATGACGCGGTGCGTCGTCACCAAAGGGGCCGCAGCCGAAAGGCTTTCTCAATCACTGTTGTGTAGAGCGAAGTCGGAGAAGTCCGCGAATCACTGTTTTTGATGCCAGGTGGTCCGATTTTTGATACCGGGTGGCTCGATTTTTAGGACCACGTGGTCATGGATTCAGGACCACGTGGTATCACCAACACGCCACCCTGGTCCTGAATCCCTGACCACGTGGGTCTGTTTTTCATACCACCGGTCCGAATCGTTGCAGCTGCTCGGGGAGGCGATAAGGAACCGACGCCAAGGGGCCCCGATCAGTAGCGAACAATGGCGGGAGGAAACGCAATGGCCAGCGGAAAAGAGGTCGTCCACGAACTGCTGGTGAGTCGGGATGCTTTTGTGATCATTGCGGACGCCATCAAATGGCTGACAATAGAACGGTCGAAGTTTCAGCGCCTTAGAGATGTGATCACAGATGTGATCCGCGCTCCAGACCTTTCCAATCAGGAATTGCTTGCCGCATTCAACCGGCACAGGCCCTGCGATGGGCGGGTTAGGATCTATCTCAGATTAAGCGGCGCTCTGAATGCCGAATTTGACACCCTCAAAGCCCGCCTTGGAGAGGTCACAGGCGACCAGTGCGGCGTGCGCGAGACGGTGATCTTCTGCGCCCTCGCCATCAGTCTGCGCCAAATTTCTCTTGCCAAAGCCGCATTTTAGAATTCACATCATGCAGTTGCATAGGGAGAATTTACGGAGACAAGGATGGGTCAGGGGGCGAACCCAAACGAGCGCAAGAGCTGTCATAAGCTGCAAGCTGAGTACGCCGATTTGATCAAGTACCAGATGAACCGGCAGGGGATCAGTCTTCGTAGGCTCGTCGATGAGGGGATCATCAAGAGCAGCCACCGCAGCGGTCTGTTCGAGCGCATCGCTGATGGCAGTGTGTCGACAGCCGAGTTTAACCGGATCAACGAAAGGCTCGGCATCGATCCCGTCAGAGCAGCGATCGCCGTTCACTGCTTTGTCAGCCCGGAATCCTATGAAGACCCGTGCTGCGAAACCTCTGCCCAACTTGCCATTGCCCTGGCGCTCCAGCTCAGCGAAGAGATGGCCGCGTGCGATGGGACTTTTGAGCCGATCCGCGAAGCCCTTTGCCACGGCATCGCGCAGCGCACCTCGAGCGCTATAGCCAGGCACCATACAGCGCTGGAGGCACGGCGGCACGACCCTGCGCTGTTTGACCGCTCATTCGGCTGAGCAAGCGAATTGCAGCGTCAGCCAAGCACGCACGCTTAGTAGAAGCGCCGCTGATCCATTGATGATATGAACACGCAGCTTGGCATATGTTCGCCGCCAAGCTCGCGTTGCGGAGCAATCGCCTCCAGGACGAGGGACAGTCTGCCGGTGAAGCAAGAAGCGCTCATTGCCTGGACATCGCTCTATATCGCGGTCGGCATCATGGCGCTGATCTGCGCCGCACTTTCGACAATCGTGACTCTGAATGACTGGCGAACTGGCCGATGGGCTCCCGCGCGCACAAGCACGCTCGACAAAGCTCTGTTGCTCCCGAAGCTCTGGCTGCGCTGGCAAGCCAACTATCTCACCGGCACACCGGTGATTCTGGCTATCAGCCTCTACTATGCCTCTTGCATAGGTTTTTCAGTTTTCTGGGACATCTGACCCTCCGGCGAACGCGAGAAGGCTGACCGACCTGAAGGGGTTGTCCGCCCCTCGTCGGGCAAGCGAGACTGGCCCGGCAGTGCTTCCGCTGAGCGACGCAAGTATGGTGCGGACATAGCTGCGCGTTTCAGCAAAGGGTGGAACTCCGCCATGCTTGTCGACATTGCCCGGACCGGCATTATACGCAGCCAAAGCAAGATGCCACGAGCCATAGCGATCGAGCTGCTCACGCAGGTAACGCGCTCCCCCGCGGAGGTTTTCGACAGGGTCCCAAGGATCTGAAACGCCAAGATAGCTTGCGGTCCCCGGCATCAGCTGTGCCATCCCCATCGCCCCGGCAGGACTGCGCGCAAAGGGCTGGTAGCGGCTTTCATGAGCAACGAGCGCGTCAAACAGCCGCACAGGAACGCCGGCCTCGCAAGCGGCTGCAGCGAGGTGACGGAAATAGAGACGGCGGCGCGATTGGGCCAAATCGGACAGGTCAAAGCGCGGGAAATAGCCTCCAGAGAGGCAATCAGGATCTGGTCCGAGGCTCGATGCATTAACCGGCACGGGAATGACGGCAGAGCTTCCGCGTCTCATCCAGGACGGGATGTAGAACAAAGGGGTCGCTGGGCCGGCAGGGGTGATCGCCTCCCGCGTAAAGGCAGTCGCTTCACTCTCGGGAACGACCTGCTTCGCCTCCCACTGCGCGGTCGGGCTTTTGACAGCCACTCCGGGCATCAGGAGTGAGAATTCGGAGGGTGTGCTGCTCGAGAAGTCTTCAAGCTTGGCCTCTTGGCCTGCCGCTTGGGAGCTGAGCGCGACAAGCGCTGCGCTGAAGTAAAATTTCATGACCACACCTTTCGGCATGGCTTGGGAACCGCAGTACAAAGTTATCTGGTCTACTGCGCTAGTGCAAGCGTGGCGTAAATTTCGGCGATTGGGCAACGCAGGGTAGTGCTCAATTCTCAATGTTCCTCTACGTGCCTCTCGAAGTGGGCTAGGCAAACCATACTCATGTTATTCGCTGCCTAGCCTACGTTAGCGTAGATCCAGACCGGTCGTTCAGGTCTGCGCGAGCGCACAGCAATCGATGACCGTCCAACCACGCCCGATGAGAATGTCGAGCTCTTCAGCGTCAAAGGCATCCTTACGCATCCCCAAGCACAGCAGATGTGTCGGGCGGGTCATCGCGACATAATGCAGACGCAGCCGGCCGAGCATTCGCGCCCCCTCGCGGACTACATTGCCGCGGCTATTTAACCGAGAACCGCCAACTTTCGCACCTAGGAGCCACGGTTTGAGTTCGCTCAGGTGGTGCGCGAAGTAGAAGCTGTCGAGTACGAGTGTCGCAGTATGGGTCTCGCCCTTGACCGAATGAATCGATCCCAGTCGAATCCGGACCTGCGGGGCGTCCTTGGGGTAAGCGAATAGATTGTCGTTAGACGCGATTGGTACGGCTCCGGCTTGGAGAGCTGCTCCGCCCTGTGGCCAAGCGAGGAATGCAGTCGCATCGTCAAGCGCCGCGGCGCCGCTCAGCTGCCGGACGATTGCTTCGGCTTGCGAAAGTAGTGCCGCTGTCCAAGCCGCCTCAGCAATCTCGCCACGGCATTCAAGCACAGTCTCGATCAGGGAGAGATAAGTGGGATACGCCTCAGTGTCGGCGAGGAGATCGATTACGCGGCGGTGCGGCGACTTGCGTGCCATCCTCCCGTGCGTCCCACCAACAAGTTCGCTTGCTGCGAGCAGCGCCGATGCGGTCGCATTGACGAGCTTGTCGCTGTTGCCGCTACCCGCCATCTCGAACCGCGCGCGTGCCATGTATTGCGCGAAGCAGGCTGGCGCCGCTTCCTTTCGCGAGCAGGCCGGATCATAGTCGGGGGCGTAGTGGCCCATAGCGTGCGGCACCCGGCCACTCTCGTCGAGATCATGCACGCCCGCTACCGCAGTGAACACGCCGCGTTCTAGGACATCCGTATTGAAGGTTGCTACGAGGTGCGCGCCATAACTCGGCAGCACCGACTGCACGCTGGCGTCATCGAATAAGAACAGCGTAGGCGCTTGGTGCGCAACGCCATGGTCTGGTGGCGGCCCCACACCAATTAAGTCTTGGGGCGCCACTCCGAGGCCCTTCACTTCGTCGGCCAGAGACTGCGCAAACCGATAGCTGCGAGGCAGCGCTTGCACGGAGGCGCCGGGAAAGGGATCAGTCGCAGCGCCCTCGGCACCGGCACGCGAGTAAATTGCTTGGTTCGAATCCCCAAAGCGTTGCCGACGCGATGGCCTGTCGCCCGCGCAGAAGACACGGTGTAGAAGCGCGGACTGCTCCTCGCTATTATCCTGCGCCTCGTCGACGAACACCAACGGGAAGCGCCTGCGGAGGTCCGCTGCAACTTCGGGCCGCTGGTCGAGCAATTCGTTCGCCCAGACGAACATCTCGTCGAAGCAGAAATAGCCTTGTTCGCTACCCGTGCGGCGCGCATCCATCAGTGCTTGGTAGGTCTGCGTCTGCGGCCCGAACTTGCCGGTGATGCCGCCCGTATAGTCGGGCTGAGTATAGATCAGGCACCCTTCGCTCAGTCGGGCCTTTTGGAGCGCCCAACGAGTGTTTCTAGGCAGCAACCCCCAGCGCTTAGCGAGCGCAATTTGCGTATCGATGCACCGTACTTCGACACCCTTCGAGCGCAGCCATGGTAGCGCCAGATACTCGTTCACGAACGCGTGTATCGTGCCCACGAAATGCGGATAGCGGGTCAACGAGATACCAGCAGCCGAATTGCCGAGCTTGGCACCGATCTCGTTGCGAGCCGCATTGGTATGAGAGAGTACGCAGATGCCTTGCTGCCGGTACGGCCAGCGCGTAGCCAATACGGCAAGCTTGGCAACTAGCAACGTGGTCTTGCCGCTTCCGGGACAGGCCTCGAAATCGATTGTGTCGAGATTGAGCATTGCCCGGAGCCGACTGTCGTCATCACCTACCGGCGCGAAGCCGTTCGGCCCCAGTCCCATGAGCTCGGCCGCCCAGACGACGTCCTGCTCCCGGATCAGATCGTCGAACATCAGCTTCAGGCTGTCGCCTGGGCCGGCACCGCAGCGCCGTTCGGCTCGGGCACCGGGAAGGGCGCGGTCACGTGCGCGATTGCCGCGACGATATAGGGTGGCAGTAGCTGCCGCAAAGCGGTGATCGTTCCGGCTTCCACCTCCTTCTCTAGCAAGTCCGCGAGATACTGGGCGGCGATCGCCTTCGAAGCCCCCTCAGCCTCAAACAGCGCATAGACGTGCGAGGCAAGCATCTCCGGATCAAGACCGGTATCAACCAACGCCTGATAAGCCGCATCGGCCCCTGCAAGCACTTCGGCCTCTACTGCGCTGCCGGCGGCGAGGGCATCGTCTTTCAGCGCGAGCGTAGCGGCGCGGTAGATTTGCTTGCCAAGCCCGAAAAAGGCGAGGTCATATTCTAGCGTCCATTCGTCGGAAACGAAAGTCTCGACCCGCTGGCCAGAAGCTCTGGCGCGACGTTCGGCACGGCGCTGCGCAAGCTGCCCTCCGGGAAAGTCTGCCTTTATCCGCCATTGCCGACGCGAGGGAGGTCTTGCGGGCACCTGGTCGCCTGGTTCGAGCTTACCGACGATCCATGGCGCAACGTCTGGCATCACGTCCATGTCGGTGACGCACGCGACGGGGATGCCGATCTCGCCGTCTGTTTCAGGGTCCTGGCGTAGGAAGATCCGCGCATAGCGCCCTAACCCGACACCGCCGACATTGACAAGGGACACCCCAAATTCGTGAAAATCCCGACCAAGCAGCTTAGCGACGACCGGCATGAGGATAGTCTCGGCATCGCCTTCGACGATCATCACTGCGCGCGCGAAGAACAAGTTCGCCTTGGTGACATCAAGAAAGCGCTCGAGA
Organism: Novosphingobium sp. B-7; assembly: GCF_000410615.1. NCBI lineage: Bacteria > Pseudomonadati > Pseudomonadota > Alphaproteobacteria > Sphingomonadales > Sphingomonadaceae > Novosphingobium > Novosphingobium sp. B-7. The sequence goes on from NZ_KE148484.1 coordinate 35,924, forward strand.
AATCGGTAATCTGAAACACTGAGTTGGGTCTTGCCGCGGCACAACGGGAACGCCCGCCCACCTTCGATCAGCGCCAGATTATCGAGTTGCAGGTCGGAAGCCAGGTTCGGACTGTGTGTCGTGACGATGATCTGAATTTTCTGGCCATCGGCGCGAGGCTTACTTGCCTGTGCCAGCAAGAACGACATGAGACGCAGCTGACGCTGTGGATGGAGGTGGGCCTCGGGCTCCTCGATCAGCAGCAGCGGAAAGCCGTCGCTTTCGGCCGCGAGCAGTAGCAGCTCGCAGGCCATGAAGAGCAAATTGTTCGACCCGAGGCCGCGGCTGTGTGCACAATCCTCATCAGTTGACGCACTGAGGACTAGCTCGAGCTTTTCTAGAACCTGCCGTAACCTGAGATTGTCCTCCTGTGCTTCAGCAACGCCGATGCGTGCCAAAAGCAGATCATCTGCAAAGGACAAGGGCGCAAGGTATTCCTCATTGAGCCGCTTGCGCGTCTGCTTGATGCCTTCGTTTTCGCCGAAGAGGTATGTGGCATAGTCGCCGAGCCCGAGCACACTCAGATTTTTGGGCTCAACCGGAGCGAGGGCGTTGCGGTCGAAGCCCACGCCGGTGTTCCGAATCTCGGCGGTGTGCTGAAGTATCTGTGACAGTCGTGATCCCCGCCCGGCCCTCATCGCACGCTCTGCATCGCGTAACGGTCGCAAATACGTCGCAGTCAAAAGCGACCGGGCGCCCAAATCCAGCGTCGGACCGTCGCCCTTGGCACCGGTGCGCCATTCGGGCGGAAGCACTCGCCGTGAGCTGCCTTCCTTCGCATTGCGCTTGGCTACCCAGGTGACGATCAGCGCGGTTTCAACCTTTCCGCCGACCGTCTCGTAGGTGAGAAACTCGGCAAAAGCAGCCCGGTCGGCAACCGTGAGGCCGCGGAACGTAAGGCGGATAACAATCTCGTCGGCGCGCTCAACGCCCGGCGCGCTCTGGTGGAAATCAACCAGATCGACACGTAGAATATCCTGGTCTCGCGTACCGAGTACAAGACGCAGGGCATCTATGATGGCCGTCTTGCCTGCGTCATTCTCGCCGACGAGCGCGGTCAGCCCGGGATTGAGTGGAAGACGGAAAGCGTGCTCTCCCGATCCAAACAGCCGGAAGTTTTCGATCTTGATTTCAGCAATATACACGCGAGCTCCCTTCGGAAATTAGATTAGCAGGCAATTACTCCGCTAAAAATAGCTTCTCTGATGTGAGAACGCTTTCGGTACCTGTGGGCGTTGCTCTACAACGCAGTCGATAGGGGTGCGCGTGATCAACACATCCGGGAAAGGCCACTTCGGCAAAGACGGAACCCAAGCTGTTCGATCCTCGACATCGCCGACCCAAAGCTGCCGGGACGCAAGCGGCCCAACGTCAGTCTCTATACGCTGGCATTCATTCAGAGTTAGGCCGTACGTTCCCGCAAAAGGCCACCCTTCCCGCGGGGCGCCAGGCTAATCTGCTTCGTCACACCTTTTGGCATTTCCAACCATCTTAGGCCCTCGCCAGGACTTCCACCGCCTCCGAATTCGGGCGTGCCCGATTACAGAAAGCTCTCGCCCGCGTGGTTCTCAAACAATGCGGCATCGCGAACATACCCGAGGAGTACCTCGACCTTTTTCTGTCGCGAGACCTCCTGCATCTTTGGCAATGAGGCCCCAGCCTTCGCCGCCTCGGTCAGGAACCCTGATCGCAGCGAATGCGCGCCAACCGCCACAGGATCGAGCCCAACCTTCCCAGCGTAACGCTGGATCAACCGCGCGACCGAGCGATCGGACATCGGCTTCTTCGTCATCACGCCTTGCGCATCGGTCCGGTAGAAAAGAGGACCCGCCTCCCCTCCCCTTACGCTGAGCCATTCGTTGAGGCGGAGACCGGGTCTGAGAATCTTTCCCGAAGGCACGGCGATGATCTGCCCTTCCCCCTCCTGATCGGTCTTCGAGTGACGGATCGTCAACTTGAGCCCTTCGCGCACGAGTTCGAGATCGGCGAGCTGCAGGGCGACCAGCTCTGAACGCCGAAGCGCCGCTGCGAGGCCTAACGCCATCACCGCACGGTCACGGATCGCCCGCGGGCTCGATCCTTCTGCAGCTGTAATCATCCGCGCCAGATCGGCCGCCAGAATGGCGCTCTTTTTGCGCGTCGGTCGAGCGCGCTGCTCGCGCCGAATGCCCGCAAGCGTATCGGCGATGACATCTCGGGGATCACGGTGCTGCGGCGCCACATGCCCCGCCTGCCGGTGATGCCATGCGATAGCAGCAAGGTGCCGCCCGATGGTGCTGTCCGCCCTCCCCGCCTGTGCCAGCGAGGCAAGGTATGTGGCCACTGCCTCTGGCATAGCAGGCATAGGATCAAGATCGCGCGTCCAGCACCATTCTTCGAACTGGCGCCAGTCGCTGTCATAGGCACGAACTGTGTTCGCGGCCTTGGAACGCGCTCTGTAGGAGCGTGCAGCCTCGATTTCGGCGGCGAGTTGCGGCGGGATGGTCTGTCCGAGCGGGACAAGTGCCTCACCGCTCAGTGCCTCGGCGATGATCCCGTTGCCGTCAGCCAAACCGTTTCTCCTCTATGCTCGGTCGCTCCGCTGGTTTCTCCTGCATTCTGCCCTTGAGAAGGCGGCGGCGGCGATGCGGATTTGAGGTACTCTATATAGAGGGCATAGCGTGGATGGTACGCTAAACAACGCTAAGGGCGAACAATCAGCGAACGCTTATGCGACGCGGCTATCCGGCGGGAGATTGAGGGCCTTGCGGCCAGCGGAAGCGGCTGCGCGATCCCAGAGGAAATCGCCGGAGAAGGCAATATGCTCCCAACCCACGGGGGACGTATGGGCGAGCAGATAATCAGGCACCGCGACCGAGGTTGATCGTAGATGCTGGGCGGCAGCATCCATGTAGATCGTGTTCCAGTAGACGATCGCGGCGATGACTAGATTGAGGCCGGATGCCCGATATTGTTGCGCCTCATGGCTGCGGTCGATGATCCGGCCTTGGCGGAAGGTGTAGATTGCCTGCGTCAGGGCATGGCGTTGTTCGCTGTTGTTGAGACCAGCATGGCATCGCTGGCGCAGATCGGGATTTTCCAGCCAGTCCAGCATGAACAGGGTTCGCTCGATCTTGCCGATTTCCTGTAGCGCGACGTCGAGTTGGTTCTGCCGTTCGTACGCGGCGAGCTTTCGCAGCATGACCGATGGCGCGACATGGCCGGCCTTGATCGAGCCGACGAGGCGCAGCACGTCATCCCATTGTTCAGCGATGATGTCGGTGCGGATACGCTTGCCCATTAGCGGGGCGATGGCCGGATAGGCCTTAACCGGCGCGATCGGCGCGAGGCGCCGGTCTGGAAAGTCGCGCAGGCGCGGGCAGAAGCGAAATCCCAGCATCGCGCACAGGGCGAAGACATGATCGGTCGCCCCGCCAGTGTCGGTGTAATGCTCGACGATTTTCAGATCGGTGCCGTGGCTGGTGAGGCCGTCGAGAACATAGGGTGCCTCATGCGTCGCGGCAGAGATCACGTTGACGTGGTAAGGCGCACGCTGGTCGGAAACATGAGTGTAGAAGCTGAAGCCATGATCGACGCCATAGCGGGCGTTGATATCGCCGCCCGATGCACCGCGCTTCGCGCCCCTGAAGAACTGGCCATCGGAACTGGACGTTGTGCCGTCGCCCCATACGCGCGAGAATGGCAGGCGGTGATGCGCGTTGATGAGCACGGCCAGCGCCGCGCAGTAGCTGTCGTCGCGGATATAGGCGTCATGGGTCCACAGGAGCTGGTCGCGCGTCACGCCCTGGCTCGCGGCAGCCATGCGCGACAGGCCGAGATTGGTGGCATCCGCAAGGATGGTGGCGAGCAGCGCGTTTTCGTTGGGGCACGCTTCGCCGGTGCGCAGGTTCGTGAATGCAGCAAGAAAGCCGGTTTCCTGCGCCACTTCATGCAGCAGCTCGGTGATGCGGATGCGGGGCATCATCGCATCGAGCCGGTCAGCCAGCGCTTCGGCATCGGGCATCGCGATCGTGCGAACCGGGGATATCTGGAGGCGGCCGTCGCGGAACCGCACACCCTCCAGAGCGTCGCGCTTCAGGCGCTGGGCAAATTTCTTCAGTCGCCAGTCCAGTTCGCGGCCCCGTTGTTCGAGCCATTCGCTGGCTGTGGGTGGCAGACCAAGAGCCGACACGATTGGCTTCGCCTTCGGTTCGCTGAGCAGGTAGCTGTCGAACTGGCGGTATCCCGCCGATCGCTCCACCCAGACATCCCCCGAACGCAACTTGTTGCGCAGATGCGCGATCGTTGCGATTTCCCAGAGCCGCCGGTTGATCTTGCCGTTATCGCCAACGACGATTTTTCGCCATTCTTTACGGAAGGGCATCGGAGCGTCGGTAGGAAGATCGCGTTTGCCCGACCTGTTGAGGTCGCGCAGCATTTCGATGGCAGCGATCGTTTTCGCACTGCCCTTTCCGGCCCTGAACTGGAGCGTCTCAAGCAGGTCGGGGGCGAACTTGCGTAACGTCGCATAGCGGTCGGCCGCGACCGTCAGCGGATCGAGGTTGGCGGTTTCCGCGATGCTCGCCACTTCCGGCCTCGCCTTCATCAGGGTGTTCCACCCGACCGATGCGTCCAGGACCTCAATTGGATCTTCGCCAGTATCGACCGCATCGGTCAGCGCATCGATCGTTCTGCGAAAGATCAGCATCAGCCGCGCCACGTTCTTCGATGTGGCGGCATAGCTACGCGCCTGGGCATTCTTCGCGCGGGTGAAGATGCTGCCGATCAGCTTGTCCGCCATCTCCAGAGCGCTGTCGGTCAGCTGCTCTTCAAGATCGAGCAGGAAGGCAACCAGCGTGGCGCGCCGCCGGGAGGGAACGTATCGCTCGATCATATAGGCAGGCGATGCACGGCCTTCCCGGACATATTGCCGGAAGCGGTCCGCGTGGATGCGGCCAGCCACGTCCGGGGAGATGCCGATCTTCCGCACTTGCCGCAGGCGGTCGAGAATCTGGCGGATATGATCGGGCCTTGCCGCGATGGGAATGGTCTTGAGCGAAGCGAGCTGGCTCATGCCCCCGGCGTCGTCAAAGAGCTGGTCGAGGGCGTGGACCTGTTCAGCGCTGAGATCGTCGATCAGGGCATAGGCGGCTTGCTTGCGGGCACGCGCGCGCCCCGCGCTGCTGGCACGCTCGATGGTGGAGATGGACGGCAGCAGAATCCGGGCCTCACGAAGGGCGGTGACAACACCGGTCGCTATCGTCATCCCCTTGTCGGTCGCCCATGCCGTTTTCGTGGCCGCTTCGATCATGAACGGAATATCGGCACGCGTCGGCCCTCGCAGTCCCAAGCGCGCGGCTAGCTCGCGAGCATGGTCCGTCATGGTCTGGTCCCTCGCCGCATAGTCAGCCAGATCCGTGACGCGCAGGCCAAGCTGTTCTGCGACGAAGGCGGCGAGATCATGGGGCATCGCTCCCCTGTTCTGTATCAACTGCGCCAGTGTGATGCCCGGGTGGCGCAAGAGCGCGAGTTGCAGCGCGACGCCCAACTGGTTCCGTCGTTCCCGTCGCGCGCCGATGATCTCGATGTCCGCAGGCTCGAAGGTGTAGAGCCGAGCCAAGTGGTCGCGATCGGTCGGGATGGCAAGGATCTGATTGCGCTCGCTCTCGGTCAGGAGTTGATGCTTGCGCTTCGTCATGCCGATTCCCGTCCACAAAAGGTCAACTGCGCCTATGGACAGCCATGAGTAAAGAGACATAGTATGTGGACGGCTATGGGCGGGGTGAAGCGGTCGCCCTGTCGTTTTCAGAAGACGGCTGCACTGAACGTCAGAAGCCGACTGCACTATAGCAGCGGAGGGGTTGGATCCATCAGGCAACGACGGGCTGCTGCCGGCCATCAGCGGACGCAGGGAGGACTTTCCGCAACCGGCCGTTCGATGCGGCACCGATGGCCTTCGCGCAGGGGTAGTGAATCCGCCAGGATTGACTTGCGCTGCCCTACCTCTCACTAGTGAGGGGCGGCAGCGCATCAAGCGGTGAGCGCACTCCGGCACCGCCAACTTTCAGCACATGCGTGTAAATCATCGTCGTAGAGACGTCGGAATGGCCGAGCAGATCCTGCACGGTTCGAATGTCGTAACCGCTGCGGAGCAAGGCCGTCGCGAACGAGTGGCGGAGGGTGTGCGGTGTGGCGGGCTTCGTGATGCCTGCTTGTTCTACGGCACGTTTGAAGGCGCGCTGAAAGGTCTGGTCATACATGTGATGGCGACGCACGACACCGCTCCGTGGATCGGTCGAATGCGTGTGCTGCGCAAAAACCCAGAACCACGGCCAGGAATGCCCGGCGCGCGGATACTTCCGCTCAAGGGCGTCGGGAAGCGCAACGCCGCTGCGGCCCTCGGCCTGGTCCTTCAGCCACCATGCCCGTGCACGCGACAGCTGCTCGCGCAGGCTGGGTGCCAAGCTCTCGGGTAACATCAAGGCCCGATCCTTGGAGCCCTTGCCCTCCCGCACGATGATCGTGCCGTGATCGAAATCCAGATCCTTGACCCGCAGTTGCAAACCCTCACTGATCCGCATGCCCGTTCCATACAGAAGCTGGGCGAACAAACGATGCTCGCCTTCCAGAAAACCGAGGATGCGAACCACTTCATCCGGGGTCAGCACCACCGGCAAGCGCCGCGACGGCCGAGGTCTTCCGATCTCCTGAAGCCAGGGCAGATCCGTGCACAGCACCTTGCCGTAGAAGAACAGCAAGGCCGCCAATGCCTGACGATGCGTGGAGACCGAAACCTTGCGCTCGTTCGCCAGCCAGGACAGAAATGCCTCGACTTCGCTGCTGCCCAAGGTTGCCGGGTGACGCACACCGTGGAAACGGATGAAGGCACGAACCCAGTGGACATAAGCCTGTTCGGTTCGTAAGCTGTAATGCAAGTAGCGTATGCGCTCACGCAACTGGTCCAGAACCTTGACCGAACGCAGCGGTGGTAACGGCGCAGTGGCGGTTTTCATGGCTTGTTATGACTGTTTTTTTGTACAGTCTATGCCTCGGGCATCCAAGCAGCAAGCGCGTTACGCCGTGGGTCGATGTTTGATGTTATGGAGCAGCAACGATGTTACGCAGCAGGGCAGTCGCCCTAAAACAAAGTTGGGCATTAAGGAAAAGTTAATGGCAATCCGAATCTTCGCGATACTTTTCTCCATTTTTTCTCTTGCCACTTTCGCGCATGCGCAAGAAGGCACGCTAGAACGTTCTGACTGGAGGAAGTTTTTCAGCGAATTTCAAGCCAAAGGCACGATAGTTGTGGCAGACGAACGCCAAGCGGATCGTGCCATGTTGGTTTTTGATCCTGTGCGATCGAAGAAACGCTACTCGCCTGCATCGACATTCAAGATACCTCATACACTTTTTGCACTTGATGCAGGCGCTGTTCGTGATGAGTTCCAGATTTTTCGATGGGACGGCGTTAACAGGGGCTTTGCAGGCCACAATCAAGACCAAGATTTGCGATCAGCAATGCGGAATTCTACTGTTTGGGTGTATGAGCTATTTGCAAAGGAAATTGGTGATGACAAAGCTCGGCGCTATTTGAAGAAAATCGACTATGGCAACGCCGATCCTTCGACAAGTAATGGCGATTACTGGATAGAAGGCAGCCTTGCAATCTCGGCGCAGGAGCAAATTGCATTTCTCAGGAAGCTCTATCGTAACGAGCTGCCCTTTCGGGTAGAACATCAGCGCTTGGTCAAGGATCTCATGATTGTGGAAGCCGGTCGCAACTGGATACTGCGTGCAAAGACGGGCTGGGAAGGCCGTATGGGTTGGTGGGTAGGATGGGTTGAGTGGCCGACTGGCTCCGTATTCTTCGCACTGAATATTGATACGCCAAACAGAATGGATGATCTTTTCAAGAGGGAGGCAATCGTGCGGGCAATCCTTCGCTCTATTGAAGCGTTACCGCCCAACCCGGCAGTCAACTCGGACGCTGCGCGATAAAACCGCGCAGCGCCGGTTACTTCAACGTTAGATGCTTTGCTGTGCGCACAAATTTCGGCCAGCAACAAGACTGTTTTTTT
>NZ_APCQ01000271.1:0-22514 GCF_000410615.1 Novosphingobium sp. B-7
GAGCCTGTCCTTTGCGCAGGGCTCGCATGACTTCGAATCCCTTGATCGTGGCATAGGCCGTGGGGATCGATTTGAAACCGCGCACCGGCTTGATCAGTATCTTGAGCTTTCCGTGATCGGCCTCGATCACGTTATTGAGATACTTCACCTGCCGGTGGGCCGTCTCCCGGTCCAGCTTTCCTTCGCGCTTCAATTCGGTGATCGCTGCACCATAGCTCGGCGCTTTGTCGGTATTGAGCGTGGCAGGCTTTTCCCAGTGCTTCAGGCCTCGCAGGGCCTTGCCCAGGAACCGCTTCGCTGCCTTGGCGCTGCGGGTCGGCGACAGGTAGAAATCGATCGTGTCGCCCCTTTTGTCGACCGCCCGGTACAGGTAGGTCCATTTGCCCCGAACCTTGACGTAGGTCTCATCCAGACGCCAGCTCGGATCAAAGCCTCGCCGCCAGAACCAGCGCAACCGCTTCTCCATCTCCGGCGCATAGCGCTGCACCCAGCGATAGATGGTCGTGTGATCGACATCGATGCCACGTTCCGCCAGCATTTCCTCGAGATCGCGGTAGCTGATGCCGTACCGGCAGTACCAGCGGACCGCCCATAGGATGACCTCGCCGGTAAAATGCCGCCCTTTGAAATCGTCCATCACAACTGACCTTACCAATCCAAGGGCCCAACCTTGGCAACCGCATCAGAGTTTGCAACAGAGCCGTTCAGCGTACAAAGCTTGAGGTGACGCCGACCAGCGGTGAGAAAAACAGATTGTCAGGAAGCTCAGCGTCTCTCTTGCCCGAGGGGGAATTTCCAGCCAATCGACCAAAGCATTGACCGAAGGGCGGAACCCCTCGCGCTTGTTCAACAGAGCTTCTTGTCCGCAGACATAGGCCTTCACCATTGCGCGCTCGATCTCGCCAATCGTATTTTGCGTGCGCCCCCCTTTACGCGCCTTGCGATCCCGGGCGACAATGTCGCGCGCGACCTCGCGGAATATCGCGCGCATTTTCGATGTTGGTCGCTCGGCTTTGGCAGGCTTCCTTTTGACGTTCACAGTTGCAAAATCCCGAAAAAAAGCGAGCCTCAGACCGACTGACGCGGCGCGATGCCGAGGCGCTGTGCGACCTGCGTGTAGAGACCGACGATGCCGGGCATGGCGACCGTGACCGCAAGACCGAATGGTACAGCTTCATCTATCGGAGTGCCCGGATCTGGATCGCGCTGCACAACGAGGTCAATCGTCATATCCGGGCCGACGACCGGCGCTTTGTCACCTTCCCAGCAACGCATGAATATGGTGCCGCGATTAGTCTGATTGCCGTCCGGTTGAAGGCTTCGCGGAGAAACGCCCAAAGTGCCGGCTTCTGCTGGATCGAGCAGCTTGAGGCGAACGGATCGGTAGCTCTTGCGTCCCGGTTGCACGGGTGTGAACCATGCCAGCGTCGCCGAGAGGCTGTGGGGCCGGGCCTGACCGCTCATAACCGCCGGTATGGGAACACGGACAGTGGTGACACGGTCGCGCGAAAGTTCTCCAACCGCCCAGAACGTCGCGCGGTCCTCCGCGCACGCTACCGCGTCTTCGGCGTCAACATAGCCAAATCCCAGGAAGCGCCTGATATTGTCCTTGATGTGGCTGTGATGTCCGCCGACTGGACCGATGATCGCTTTGATCCGTGCAGCAATGTCATCGGGCCACCGGGCGGGATGGACAAGCAGTGCCTTAAGCAAGGCCGCCCGCTGAATGTGGGGCAGGCCCGCAAAATCCGGATACGCCGCCTCTAGTGCGTCGTGGATCCGATGACATGTGCGTGATGCCAGCGCGGTCGCGCCGCTGGTCCCGCCCGAATAGCCTTCGGCTACCCCGAAGGCGCCGGTACGAGGCGCAGCCACTTTGAGGCCAGCGGGGCGCGTCGAGGGCGCCGGTCTGACGAAGACATGACCGTCGGTCCGCATCTGGCGGAGGTGCTCGCGACCTCCCGGCATCAAAATGTCGGGTTTGACTGATCGGGCAAATCCAGGGCCGAGAGCGCTCGACGGGTTGGCGGCACGAATGCCCGGAAAGGGGTCGATGATGGTGCGGGCGGCGCGGCGGTCCGCAGCCGACACCCAATCGTCGTTGGACGCGCCGACCGTCACCGCGTTGATTGCCTCGGACGGCGAAAACATACGCCGGTCAGCCATCAGATTGCCGATCGCGGTCAGCGTGCCGTCACAGCGAGCGGCGGCGTCAGCGTCTTCGAAAGCCGTGCCGGTCGCGAAGGCTGGGACGCCGAAGGTCTCCCTCACATTACCAGCACTCACCAGAAACAGAATGCCGTATCGGTACGCCAGTCGATCCAGCAGCCGTGCCCATGCCGACAGCGACGACTGAAAGGGACGCCGCTCGTTGCCAAGCGAGAGATTGACGATCAGCACGCCCGGCGCCGTTGCATCCGGGCCTTCTCGCATCGCTCTAATGGCGAGAAAGATGATATCGACGACAAGCCGTCGTGCCGGGAAGCGATCCCCAGCACCCATCACCGGAACAACATGAATGCGCCGCGGCAATGCCGGTGCGGGATTGTTCCTGTCGCCATGCACGAGGAGCGACGCCATCGCAGTGCCATGGACGCGTTGGTCCACGGGGGCATGGGGTTCGAGATCGAATTGATCATCCACGACCAGATGAGCGGCGAGCAGCGGATGTGCAGCGACCGGAACTCCGTCGAGCAGGGCCAGGATCGGTTCGCGCAGGTTGCCGACCGCAGCAGCGGTGCCGGCGTCTGTGACGTCCTCGATCTCGATCGTCGTCGCTAGGCTTTGCGGGCGGATGTGCATGACAGGCTCGAGGCTGGCGATGCCGCCTTCCGCCCGATCGATGATCTCCCGGATCGCGCGTACCGGCAAATCCACAAGCAGGGCATGATAGGCGATGTCGGGCAGCCGGGCACGCGAGATGATATCCCCGCCGCGTGCGGTCACTGCCGCGCGCACTTCATCTTCCCGTGCCTGGGCCTGAACCTCAGAGGCTCGGTAGATCAATTCGATCTCCAGCGGGACAAGCTCGTCCTCGCCGCGCTCCTCGATCTCCTCGGCGAGAAAACTGGCGTCGATTCGTTGGACCCTGTCCTGAGGCCCCCATGGTCGCAGATCGCGAAGCAGTTCGAACACGCCACACCACGGCGTCTCCCCGAATTGCAGTTGATCGGCGTTCCAGCGCCTCCAAAGAGAGAGCAGTTCTGCGAGCGCGCGTGCGTCCGGAACAAGGAGGTAGGCAACGGGCTCCTTGTCGTCGTCGCTGCCTAACTCCTCCTCGTCGATCAGTTCGAGGCCGGGCACGCGCTGAACGGCTGCGGCAAAATTGTTCACCGAGCCACGGACTTCGAAGACGAGCAATCTCTCCGGTGCCAGGGCAGCCGGATCGGCACGCAGTTCGAGACCGCCCGGATCTCGCGCCAAAGCCTGGGCCAGGCGGTCGAAGTTTGGGGCAAATGTGGCTTGCTGGCGATCCCGAGGGAAAGATTCAGGTGGCCGGGGAAATTTTTGCTGACCGGCGGGGCGTTGTCTTGATTGGTCTGGCGTCAGCCTCAGCAGGGGCTTGGTTGGATCGCTCGCCATCTACATTCCCGGGCCGTACGCGCGATTTCCATAGTTCAAGCTCTGTCTCGAGCGCATCATCAATCCCAATCTCCCCCAAACCCAATATCTGCCTGCGCCTCACATTCTGGCACAGGTCGAGCGCTTCGGCATAACTTACTTCGCCAAGGCGGGTCGCGAGCTTCTGTACAGTCATGCGCGGAGTTTCAGGCCAGCCAGAGATGACCCTGTCCAAAAACACCTCAAGCAGTTTGCGATCGGGCTGTGGAAAAGCTAACCGCATCTGAAAGCGACGCCATACCGCGCGATCAAGCAACTCAGCATGATTGGTAGCCGCAACAACTATAACATACGGCGGCAATTGATCGAGTTGCATGAGCAAGAACGAGACCACGCGCTTGATTTCGCCGGTTTCATGGGTGTCGCCACGCTCTTTACCGATAGCATCAAACTCGTCGAAAAATAGGACGCTCGGCTGTGTGCGCACATAATCGAACAGTTTGCGAAGCCGAGCGTTGGTCTCACCAAGGTAACTGCCGATCAAAGCATCATAACGCACGACGAAGAATGGTAAGCCCAGCGCCTCCGCGATTGCCTCAGCAAAGGACGTCTTCCCGTTTCCAGGAGGCCCGGAAAGCAGAATCCGATGCCGTGGCTCATAGGCATGTGCGCGTAAAACATCAGCACGCATGTGCCCTTCGATCAGCTGACGACCATTCTCGCGCGCTGGCAACGAAAGGAGCAGATCATCAAATCTAACCCGCGCTTCGATTTCGATGATCGTGTCTCGACCTGGCCCGACCTGAGGCTGGGAGGTCGTGAGAGGCGGCGGCGTTACCGGCACGGTGCTTAGTGCGCGTTCGATGCGATCTGCAACGATGTGGTGATTTTTGGCTCGTTCGTCCGCGGCAATGGCCTCGGCCGCTGCGCGCAGCGTCTCACGATCGCCAGCAACGCTGGCGCGAACGAGCGAGACGAGATGATCAGCGCGGGCCATTTTCTATGTTTCAGTCACTCAATCGGCAGGATCAAAATCGACTACCTGGGGAATCTAATGAAATTTTCCTGCGGTGTAATCAATTATTCGCGATCCAGCTCTAGCAGACCTAGCACGATAATGCCTCTGCCATATGTGACGCTCCGTAAGGGTATCTGAAACCAGGGACCATCGTGGAGCAAGCCAGCATTCCATAGCCTAGATTCCCTATAGAAAGCTCTCACCGGCGTGGTTCTTGAACAACGCGGCATCGCGAACATAACCGAGGAGCACCTCCACCTTCTTCTGACGCGATACCTCCTGCATCTTGGGCAGCGAGGCTCCGGCCTTGGCCGCCTCGGTCAGAAACCCTGAGCGCAGTGAGTGCGCACCGACTGCGGCAGGATCGAGCCCAACCTTTTGGGCGTAGCGCTGAATCAGGCGGGCAACCGAGCGATCCGACATGGGCTCTTTGGTCATCATCCCTTGTGCGTCGGTGCGGTAGAACAAAGGACCAGCCTCCCCTCCCCTTGCGCTGAGCCATTCGTTGAGGCGCGCGCCCGGCTTGAGAATCTTTCCCGACGGCACCGCGATGACCTGCCCTTCCCCTTCTTGGTCTGTTTTCGAGTGCCTGATCGTCAGCTTGAGGCCTTCCCGCACCAGCTCGAGGTCAGCCAGCTGTAGCGCGACCAACTCGGAACGCCGCAACGCCGCCGCCAGCCCAAGTGCCATGACGGCCCGGTCGCGGATAGCCCGCGGACTTTGGCCTTCAGCAGCTGCAATCATCCGCGCAAGATCGGCCGCCAGAATTGCGCTCTTCTTGCGCGTCGGCCGTGCGCGCTGCTCGCGCCGGATCCCGGCAAGTGTGTCGCCAATGACATCACGCGGATCGCGATGCTGGGGTGCGACCTGCCCTGCCTGCCTGTGGTGCCAGGCGATGGCTGCAAGGTGCCGCCCGATGGTGCTGTCCGCCCTCCCCGCCTGCGCCAGCGAGGCAAGGTATGTGGCCACGGCCTCCGGCATAGCCGGCATAGGCTCAAGATCGCGCGTCCAGCACCATTCTTCGAACTGCCGCCAGTCGCTCTCATAGGCCCGGACCGTGTTGGCGGCCTTGGACCGCGCCCGGTAAGAGCGGGCCGCTTCGATCTCAGCCGCGAGCTGCGGCGGGATCGCATTCCCCAAGGGCGCGAGCGCAACCTCATCTGAATGCCTCAAGGCCTTGCTGCTGTCATCGTCCAAGGCGACACTCCTCAAGATTCAAGTCCGCTGCTGTGCCCCCCCTTGCCTTCGGGCCGGGGCGACATCGCAGTGAATTTCGCCTGCTTTATATAGAATAGCTCGTCGTCCGTGAAGGGCATTTATCGGACAGTAAATCAGCCGTAAAAGCTGGGTATACTTTTTTGCTCATTGATATACTTTCTGGCTGATGGCGCTTTCCCCTTCCCCCTGGCAACTGACCCTTGCACGGATAGAAGGCGCCCTCCCCTTCATCTCGCCGGAGCTTTCCGAGTGCCTAGCGATGGCCTCATTGCGGCGCCTTTGGCGCGTACATGTTCGCGACTATCCCTTTGATAATCTGGGAATCGCGCACAACCCAGGCGTGGGCGCGAGCGAACTAGTCCGGTCATGGTATGCGGAGGAGCGGCGGCAATTTCTGTCATGGATCGGCCGACGTGCGCCCCCTGCCCTCGCCAAAGCCGCGAAGCTAGTGCTGGCAGCCAAGAGCCAGGCCGAAGGCTTCACCGAGGCCTACACCCCCGCAGACAATGCGCTCGCGCGGCTGTCGGCTGCCAAAGTTTCGATCATTCCTGACGCCGAGTTCAGGCCCGCTCTGCCATAATTGATGGCAACGGATTGGCTGCTTGAGGCCATTATCTCCTCACCTCGCGCAGCATTCGCGCGGTTGCGTTGGATGCCGGAGCCAGCTTGCGGCCATATCGCAGCGCGGTGGACGTGGACGTCCACCGCAGCGCCTGCGCGATCGGTCCGGCGTCTTCGCCGGTGGCGAACAGATCCTGGGTCAACCCGACCCTGAGCGAATGCGTGCTGAGCGCCGCGATCGCCGTGTCGAGGTCCTTGCCGACGAGATTGACGAGGTGCTCGTCTGCGGCCCGCTGTGCGACCCTCTTGATGATCAATCGCACCGCTGCCGGCGTCAGCGGTTCCTCGCCGATGACATAGGTTGTTGTTGCCAGCACGGGTTTCGTGTCCGGAGACACTGTCGCGCCGGCAGGCAGCCGCCACTGGAACCCCGGCGGGGCCGGGAGCGCTTCGGTTGGCGCAGCGGCCCGCGCTTTGGTGCGGACCACACCGATACGCCGAAACAGCGCCCCCTCAGAAATTCCGCTTGCTTCACGCCAGGCTGCCAGTCGCCGCATGGTGTCGGGCGAGAGCCAAGCGTAAGCCCCCTTCCCTTCCTGATCGGTTTTGGAATTCGGCACAGTGAGCACCGCCGAGCCATCGGGTTCGACCGCAATGTGATCGCAGGCCACCCGCACCAACTCTGCCACGCGCAACCCGGTGTCGTAAGCCAGCGAAAGCAGCGCCGCATCGCGCAGACCCGGCAGCGTCTCCGGACAGGCCTGCAATAGCGCACTCAAGGTGAACCCTTTGGCGGGAACGAGGCCGATCCCCTCACCAAACCGCAGCGGCCCCGCCTGGCGCTGCGTCACATCGACCCGGCGACGGAACCCGCGCAGTGCATCCCGCACGATCGGACCCCGCGTGGGGCTTGGCGCACCGAGCAGCCCGTGCACCACGGCAAGGCTGGCCAGGCGTCGGCCCACCGTCGCCGGTTTGAGCTGCCGCCTTTCGCAATCCTCCAGATAGGCAACGATCCGCGCCTCGCTGGCGGGCAGAGCAATGCCGCCCGTGCGGGCGCAGAAGCCAGCATAGCAAGAGAGGTCATTGGCTAGCGCCTTGACGCTCATCGGGGCGCGCGCTTCGAGGCTCTTGCGGAAGGCGAGATGGTCGATCGCTGCGTCTTTGCAGACGAGCCCCGCTAGCAGGTCGGTGAGCTGGTGAACTCGGTCGGTAGCGCGTCCGTCACGCCTTCGCGGCAGTGGCGCCTCACCCGCGGCGCGGACGACCACGATCTCGCCCACACCAATAGCAGCACTGGCGGCGGAGGGGACGGAGAGCGATTTCGTGGCCATGCGCGTTGAATAGGCGCTTTGAAGGGCTATGTCACTATCGATAAGATACCATTAGCGATAGTGTCCTTGTCGGTTGGCACAAGCGGTTGTATAGCTATCTTTATTTAGCTATGCCTGACCAGTGAGACCCCGGATTTCCGCCATTCTCCCAACAAAGATCGGCATGGCACCTTCAGATTATCGCCTTTCACATGCGCCACACAGAGACCTCGAAGCCGAGGCCCTGCTCGCCCTTGGTCGGCTCGATGGCACACTGGGAACGGTCGGGCTTACAACGCTCCGGCTGTTCACCATCCGGCTGCTGCGCGACCTGCTTGTCGCCGCGCTGCGGCAGGAGGGGTACATGTTCACCGACCAGCGCTTCAACGCGTGGTTCGCAGGCCTCACAACCCTGTCAGACCATCCACCGCACTCAGGCCGCCCTCCCCGGGTGCTTTGCGAAGCGATCCTGATCGAGCTCAGGCACAGCAGCTGGGACCTGCTCGCCGCACTCGCCTCCCGCTTTCAGGTGGCGCTGCTGGCGCCCAATGATTATTTGGCCAGTGATCATGTTGGCAGCAACCATCCTGGCAGCGGCCTTGCCGCTGAGACCGCCCACCAGGATACCCACGCACTTGTCACCGCTGCGCGCGGCCTGCTGGGCGGGCTTCCCCCCTTCTCCCATCCGCTGACTGCACTCGCGCACCTCCACCGCGCGGCCGGCGCCAATGTCCAGTTCGCCCCGCCCGAACGCGCGCCCGAGCCAATCACTATGGGATCGATCCGGCTGACGGTCGAACGCGCCGCCGCGCCGAGCCCGCGCTGGGCACTCGAGATGCTCTGGGGCGAACACTGGTATGCCGCCAAGCTCTTGGCGCACGCCCTCCCCTTCCCCGGCCTCATCCGCCTCGACGCCCTGCGCGCTGGCCAGTCAACAGACCCCGGTGATCTCGATGAAACGCCGACTATCCTGGCGACAGCGCTGCGCGACGTAGCCCAAGGCCTGTGCGGGGATCTCATCGAAGCTGAGCGGCTCGCCCGGCGCCTCAAGGACACTCCGCCCGGCAAGCGCCGCACCTCGCGCGCACCGGCCCTGCTTGAACTGCTCAGCGGGTTTGGGCCACTGCGCTCAGCCCAGCTCGAAACGCTGCTCGGCGTTACCCGGATCGGACTGCGTACAATGCTCGGCGCGCTCGATGCGGTCGGCATGATCAATCGCACCACACTTGCCGGCGTGCACCTTTACGCCGTCAACCTCGACGCGCGTGCGGCAGACGACGCCAGCGATCTTACGGCCAACTCCTCCCTCTCGTCTGCCGCGCTCGGCGAATTCGATGCAGCGATGGCCGACATTGATGCGCTATTGGCCCGCAAAGGCATCAACCTTGACGAGGCTGACGAGGACAGCGAGCCTTGAGCCTGACGGAGCGATTTGGGTGACGATTTCCGCTCGAATGGCGGATTTCGGGCGAGAGCTACTCTAATGATCTGTTTTATAATGATAAATTGAAGGCTTCCGGAAACACCCCCTACAGCGCGAAAACGAAGCGTCCGATAGGTCAGGGTGCAGAGAGGTGCTGGACGCGCCCTACGGGATTCTGAGGGCAAATTTCGGCAAAATCGCCACTTTGATCCTGCGAAGCGCTGCTACGGGCCGTCATGGTCCGGCGCTTCACCAGAACATAGGCCTCGATAAGGTCGGGCAGGTTGGCCTGCCAGCGATTGATCCGCCGCGCGACAAGTCCCTCCGGAACCGTCGGCCCGGAGGACACATCGGGATGCCGGACTTTCGGATTGAGCAGGTTTGCGCTCGACCTGAGCAGAGCCGAGGAGGACAGCCCGACAAGAACCTCGAAGCGATCTGCCGATCGGGTACGATCACTGTGCGCCGCCGCCAGCAGCGCGATCCGCGCCCGCGCTAGATGGTAGCGGTTGGCGGGGAAGCGAGACCGGTAGCCGAATTCGCCGCGGCGCAGACCAGCCCCTGCCTGTCCAAGCATCGCGCCTATGACACTGCGGTTGAAAGCGACCATGACCGGTGTCGGCGGATACCGTCGGCGAAGCGCATGCATAGCATCGACCTGCATTTCGAGAATCCGTGCAGCTGCGCGCGGCGTCCGACCGTCAACGAGTCTCTGCACCGGCGCGAGTGGCAATTGATGACGCTGACACATCCAACTCGCGCGCAGGATCCAGTCCCGGGTGAGGATCATGGGTTCACCGGCTTGTTGCGCTTCCCGCCAGCACAGCGCGCAGCCGAAAACCCGCAAGGCCGGCGGCAGCAAGGCCAGTTCCGGCACCGCTACGAAGGTCGCCTCGATTGTCCGGGTCGGTGCCTGGACAGCCCAGGCCAGGGTCTCGATCAGCTGATGAAACGCAGGATAGTCCGCTGGCGCCATACCCTGCCAACCGCGCGCAAGATCACAGAGCCCAAGCCGGGGATCGCAGCCGAGATGGCCAAAGAGCTCGGCACGCGTCACCTCGTGCTTCGCCGTCAGCCGGTCCATCCACGAATCAAAAGCTTCGTTCGATCGTGGCCGCACCCGGAATGCCAGCGGCTCGAGCTCATGCGCAACCCTCATCACGCTGGGATATGGGCGGGAAGCAAGGCCGCCGCTGCCTGCAAATCGGCAAACTCGATCCGCTCGCGCCCATCGCGGCGCGCCACCTTCAGCGCCCAGTGCAAGAGCCGCTTGAAGTTGCCGGTAACACCGTGGCTGTACCGCCAAATGAACTCGGCCATATCCGGCTCAGCCAGGCGCTCCGGTTCAATCAGTCCCATACCGCGGGCAAGCACGAGAATCAGCCGCTGTGACGCTTCTCCGGGCCCCCAAGGCTGAAGCCGGAGCACGATCGACCGGTAGGCCAACTCGATATCCTCGGCAAAGATGTCCGCCGCAACCTCGAGACCCGCCACGACCATCGGCACCCTGCCCTCGCTCATCAGGAACCGGAAGGCATCAAGCGTGTCGCGCCGCGCCTTGCCGCTGGCGGTCAGGATCGCGTGGACATTGTCAATGGCGACGAGCCGGGTGCCCTGCTTCTGAAGCAAGTCGACTACCTTGAGATCGGCAACCCGGTGGATACTGCGGGTGATCGGCCAGCCCTGCTTCCACAGCAACGTCAGGTTGATCTTGAGCGAGGTCGGACTGGAAGGTATCACCGTCCTGAGCACCGGGGCATAGCGCGCCTCGTCCCAACCATAAGGCTCCGGAAAATCCCGCGAAATCCGTCGCTGCGCCTCCCGTAGGATCGAGGTTTTGCCCATGCCGGACTGGCCAACTAGGATGACGCAGGGCGGTCGTTCGTCGGGCTCGTCGTGAGCCAGATCGACCAGCGTGTCGACCGCGTTGCGGGCTTCCGCAAAGTCGATCCAGTAGCCCGAGCCGGACCGTGTCGGGTCTAATCCAGCCATTTGAGCCATCCATCATCGTGCAGGGCAGCGGCCGGAATCCATGTTGCGGCTGCCGTTTCGCTCCTGGGGTTAGCCAGTTCACAGTGTGATACGCCTTCCCGTTCCTGCCTTTTGCGGTCCTGGCGGGTTTGGCGCGTGCGTTGGCGGGCCGTCAGCACCTCCTGACGCGCAGCGTGGATATAGCGCGCTGTCGCCGCAGAACCGCCGTCTGCCTGATAGGCCGCACCGTCCCGCCGCTGGCGTCGCCGCTCGGCTTCCCATTCGGGCTCAGTCACGTCCGGATAGCGTCCTACGACCGGCACTGGCACGAAACCCCCATCAATGTCCGCGTAGACCTTCTGCAAGGTGCGCTCGTCGCAGTGAATCGTGATCTTCTGGCCAATGCGCGAGGCGAGCATCGGGTGCCAATACCGCCGGTAACGTATCTGCACGCCGTAGGAATGTACCATCAGTTCACTGGCGGGCAGAAACTGGCGGGTGAGATGCTCAATATCAAGGCACGCCTGGAGCAACGGTTCACCGCCTGCTGTTTCCCTCTCCCAGACTTGCGCCGGACAACGCCCACCGAGCGCCTTGTGCGGAGTGTTATGGTAGATACCGATCTGGAACAACAGCCAGCGTTCGAACTCTTCGATGGTCATCGCCGCGGCTTGCCCCGCATCGTAGCCATCGCGCTGGGTCACGTTCGAACCCGTTGCGCCGGGAAGCAGCCGCATCTTGCCCACCATGGTCCCGATCAGGCGCTCGATATGCCCCCCGAAATGGGCCGGACCGCGCGGACGAACATCGGGATCGATACCATTGGCCAGGCACGCCCGGCGAAAGCTCTCGGCGCGGTGCGGTGCCGCATGATCCGCATGCAGCCGCTTGAACTGGCCATACATTGGATAGTCGACATCCATCCCGAGTTTGCGAAGAAGCGGGCCCTTCGGCAGCAGCGCGTTGGCCACCGCCCGGCCGCAGCGGAAGATCGACGGGTCCCCGAGACTCACGTAAAAGCCCAGAATCGTGCGGGTCCAGATGTCGATCAGCAAAGTCAGCCAAGGACGGGCAAGCTCCTCGCGATGCAAGCTGTCGACGAGTATCACATCGGCGCGAGTATGATCCATCTGCACGAGGTCGAGCAGACCCTTGCTCTCGTAGGCACCGGGATGAGGCTCGTGTGCGCTCCGCTGCTTCGAGCCCATGCTTGAACGCGCCCGCTGCGGCTCCGATATTTCCCCGATCAGCCTTACGATGGTCCGCTCGCTGGGAACTTCTGCTGCGGGGAACCGGAAATCCCCGTTATCGGCGATCAATAGGCCGCGAATATCTCGTGCTGCTAACGCCACTGTTGGAGGGGCCTTCGTAAGGTAGATCTCGGCAATCAGGCTTTCCAAGGCTTGCGCAATCTCGGGCGAGATGCGGTGACTGCCGATCTTTGGGCCCCTCGGCGTTGGCGCCAGTGACGCTGCCACTGGATTCTCGCGGAACCGCAGTGCCAGACGGCGTACCTGCCGCCCGCTGAGGCCTGTTGCCGTAGCGACAGTAGCTACCACGGATGCCGTCAATTTGCCGGTGAGCGGGATATGTTGGCGAAAGGCCGAATAGAGTTCTGCGCCAGTGGCCAGAGCTCTTGTCGACGCTGATTTCGACCGATGTGGTTTGCGCTCGAACAACCGCCCTCCCCTGGCCAAAGTCTGGCCCTGCCAGTGACATAAATTATGGCGTGGCTTCCGACACGAGATCTCTGCACGCCAAAAATGATGTTCGGAAAATCACGCTAATCTATTGATATTTTGTTCATAAATGAGGTTGTCATAAACTTTGGCAGGCGACAGCGGCTCGACGCCCTACTCCCTAGCAGGGATCCTCAGGGCACCCTGCTCGAGTGGCTTGAGGAACTGCGAACCGAGGAATTCGACTTTTTCGAAGGCGGCAGCGAAATGGTCCAGGTCGGCGGGTTCGCAATCACGCGTTCGGCGCCGCGTGGCGCGGCCTGGGCTGCCTCATTGGCTGCGGCCATCAGGCCCCACCTTTTTGGATTGGGCTCAGCCCCGCTGGCGCTTGCAGGCATCATGCCGCGGGCCCTGTTCCGCGAATTTCACGAAGAACCCCTGCCCGCCCTTCTCCGTTCAGCGCTTCAGACGGCCACTGACAATGCCGCGGCCGATTTGCGGGTGATGCGAGAGGCTGTCACTTTGGCCGACAAGCAGCTGGCCGGTCGGCTGTATGCCTCCTCAACCGCTCCGCAGGTGTGGCGCATGATCGTCAGCCTTGGTCCCCTTACCAGAGCGGAGCTTGCCAGATGCCTAGGCGTGACAAAGCGAACCGCTTCGCAATCGGTGTCCTCATTGCAGGAGGCAGGCATGGTGCGCTTGCGCGAGACCGATAGTGCTATTGTACCGGCCAATGCTGATCTAGTACCGCGCGAATAGCCTCTTCGGCTTCCTGCCGCGTCGCACCACCCTTGTTCAGCAAGGTAATGCGGACACCCTTGCGATCAGCACCCTCAATCCGAAGTACAGGCTGGCCAACCGCATTCGCGACGGTCTCGGCCTTTCCTGACTTCTTGGGGGTTCCTGACTTCTTGGGGGGATCAGCCGCGAGTGAAAGCGCCTTGATCACCTCGAGGACAGATGGCGAATGGTTCGTCCGTTCCCGTTCTGCGGCAAGCCGCGCTGCCTCCCGGAAGGCCCTCTCCTTCCGATCCTCTGGCTTCATGAGCGCCTTGAGTGCGATCGCATTGCGAATTCCGAGCTCCTTCGGATTAGCAAAGGCTCTGGTCAACTCCTCGGGCAGGCGGGCCAGATCGAGATAGCGTGTGAGCCAGCTTTCGGACACTTTGAGCCGTTCGGCCATCGTCTTCTGACGACCCTCGTAGTAGGCCGACAATGCCCGGAGATAGTCCTTCGCGCGCTCGAAATCGGTTAGGTCGTCCCGTGCGCGGTTCTCGAGATCTGCGAGCCTGAAAGCCTCCTCATCGCCAATCTCGCGCACGTCGACGAGGAACTTGAAGTCTGGGTAGTTGTGCGTCCGCAGCCAGCTGACCGACCAGTGCCGCCTCGCCCCGCAGATGACCTCGAAATCATAGCCATCTTCGCCCGAAAGGCGACGGACAATAGCCGGGATCTCTTGCCGCCCTTGGGCCTTGATGCTCTCGATCAAGTCTGCGCAGCGTTCCTCATTGAGGAGCGCGTAGTCGCGATTGTGGCCAGCCCACATTCGGCATCTTGCCGGGTCAACGAGCTCATGAGTGCGCGAAACAATCGCGCCCGATGCTAGGTCGGCTAGGCGGTTTGAGCGCCCCGTAAGCACATTCGACGCGATGCTCGATCGACGCGGCGTGGCGGAGTCCTCGGTCAGATCGATCCCGGCGGCCAAGTCGGCGGCAAAACCGCTGTTCTTCCTACTCATGCAAGCCTCCTATTAGCAGAATTGCACGCGTGCAATTTTCCCAGCGGCTCATACCAAGGCCTCCTGCCGGAGGCGCTTTTGATGGCTTGGCCACATCGATCGAATGTCGACTTCGATTTCTGAGTTCACGCCATCAAGATAATTAAGGCAGCGATTGCGTACCGCCGAGCTCGTAGCAGGTCCGTCGAGTTCATAGACGGTCATCAGCCGCGCAGTTGCATTGTCGATCTCGGCAGAGTCCTTGAGCGGCGTTCGAACCATGGCGTGGCCAAACAGCGTCCTCATCAACTGCAGAAGCTCCTTCTGCATCGACTTGTTCTCATCGACCTTCGAGGCGACGAAGCGGAGAAAGGTCAGTTCCGGGGCAAGCCCCCGATCAGCAAGCTGCTCGATCGTTTCATCAAGCATCGAGAGAAATGCTGCGGTCGAGGAGAAGTCCATTACGGTTGGGGGGACAGGAACCACCAGCGCGTTTGCCGCGCGCAAAACTGACAGGGAGATTGCTCCGAGGGCCGGCGGAGGATCCATGACGATGACATCGAACCGATCCGAGATGCTCTCAATCCCTTCCTTAAGGCGGTCAAGTAAGGCTCCGTTCCCCTGCGCCATTCTGGCGGCCAGTTCGTACTCGGAATTAAACAGGCGAAGATTGGCAGGGATCAGCTCAAGGCCGTCGAAATGGGTCTTGCGGAGGGCGTAGTCGAGCGATGACCGCTCACCCTCACGAAGGAATGGGTAGAGGGTATCGTCCTCTGTCAGATCGAGATCTGGCACATAGCCAAACAGCGTCGTCGCAGAGGCCTGGCTGTCGCAGTCGATTAATGCAACACGATAGCCCTTGATCGCGAGATACTGCGCTAGATGAACAGACAGCGTCGATTTGCCGACGCCGCCTTTGAAATTCTGAACCGCAACCACGCAACACGGATCGGTCGGAGCACGATACGGCCTGGTGCCGAACACGCCGCGCATGTCGTTAAGCTGGCCAAGAGTGTACCTCTCGCGTCGATTGCTATCTGTCCTCGCCGGCTCGGGCAGCCTTCCATCTTTCTCAGCGTCACGGATAGCCGCCGGCGTCCGCCCAACGAGCTCGGCCGCCTTCCCGATCGTAAAGGTAGGCTCGCGGCGCGCATCTGCCCGAGCGCTTCGTGCGGAGTCGCGCAGCTTTTCGAGCACCGACGATGTTCGACTGGCGAGCGTTGCAACCGAGACTAAACGCTCGGCTTCTTCGATCTGAAGTCCGTTAGACACATGCCGTCCTTTCGCAATTGAGGGTGTGCTACACCCACTTGCGCTTTTCGGTCAAGAAATTCGGAAATTTCGAAATTCGGACCGCCTTGTCGCGTCGATTCTAGAGCCGGATCGCGCCATCCTGACTCGGTGGGGGCATGGCGAATTGCACGCGTGCAATTCCTGAGCGTCAGGGCCGCCCGCGCCGGTTTACCCAGCCCTCACAAAAGCCCTTCCAAGCAGCAAGAAGCTTGGCGCCACGAAGCTTCTCCAACCGATTGCCCATGTGTTCGCGAAAGCCGCTCGCGATAAGATCGACATCCCATCCACCGCCATACTTTCGGGCGACTTCAAGCAAATCGGCGTGCCCGAAGCGGATCGAGCCAGACGACGGGAATGTGGACTCTGACTGCTTGATCGCAGGCGCCGTACCGGGCGTAGATGCTATTGCCCCCTGCCCTGCCGTTATGGTCTCGACGGAACCGGTCCGCCTCGCTTGGCGTCCCGCCGAATGCCGGTCGAGCTCATCTACCGTTTCCAAGACCTCCGGGGCGCCCTTCGGTTCAAACCGGAACTCAAGCTCGGTGACCGTACGCCCCTGCCGAATTTCACGCCATTCGACACGGAAGTGAGCGAGCTGGTCAATTTCAGACTTAGCCTTCTCAAGCACCTTGCGCCGAAGCTGAGCGAAGTCCGTGTAGACATCAGGCGGGATCCCGAGCGCTGCACGCAGTGCCTGCATATCTCCTCGCCAGGTTGCTTGGCGGCGATGGAGGCGAAGGGCTCCAAGCTCGTAAAGCTTGAGCGCATAATTCGAGCGGAAACCCAAGACCGCTTGTCGGTTAAGCACGGCATAGGTCTCAGAAGCCTGGATCAGCTTACGCGCATCGGGCGTGAACTCCCATTCGATCCAACCCGTCTCTCCGCCATCCTCGTCGGTCTCTTCTTTAGACCGAGAGATCAGGGAGAACAGGAGAGTCGCCTTCTTTCCGCGCCACGATTTATCATCCACAGCAAACAGGGTGCGATGGAGCTCCTGAAGCATGTCGCTGATCCGCTCGTTACCCTTGTGGCCTCGGCGTATATCGGCTTTGCGAATGCGATGAGGACGATCTTCCCATGCGTCTCCACCTGCGGTCAGGATCATGAGCGCCAATAGCCGCGATGCCGTCAGACTAAGCGACTCACCTTTGACGAATTTGATCTCAATGATGTTGCCCGGTTTGGCGAACTCGTCGCCACCCTTTGCCTTCAATGCAGCAGCAACGCGCATCGCACGTCCGGGGGAACCTTCTTCAGGCTTCTCCTCGGAAGCTTCTATTATTGGGCTGTCATCAGTTTCCATGCCATAGTGCGATCAGAGCTTGATTCTTCGAACGACTGATTGCTGCCTGACCTGACCTCGTTCGTCAAGTCAGGTCAGGATGGGATTCCTTTGGGAGCCCCCAAGAGGTCAGGAATGAAGGTCTGTGAACGGGAGGCCAAATCCTAGGAGATTCCGCGAGTCGGCAAGCTTACGGACAGAGCGCTGATTAGGGGGCAATTTTGATGTTTGCGGGCGAAGTTAGGCCAAACAGCAGCGCGCTGAAGGCCCGTCCCCCACGCGGTCAGGATGGCCCCAGCAGGTCAGGTGAATGCCCCCGCTCGGTCAGGGTTCAGCCCCCATCAGGTCAGCCTAACACCCCCATCTGGTCAGGAAGATCGGCTTACCTTGCTCAATTCACACCAGAATTTGACCTTGAATCTGAATCTCTAGAATCAAGAATCCTTCCGCTGCAAGCAGCGGCGTTTTTATGATGATGTTTCTAAGGGAGAAGGGCCAGCGGCTGCGATGCAATCGCTTCCGTGAATCACGGCGAGTGTAATGATTCAAAATTCCGGTTGGACCCACCACTGATTTGCCTGCCACCAAGCGACCATGGAAACACCCATCAGCCAGTCTTGGAGCCAGTCTTGGCATTGGGAAGCCATCGACCCATCCCGCAATGTTGCTCGTGCCTACCATCTCTGGATCCAAACCGACCTGTTCGGTTGGACGACTATTGAACGCCGCTGGGGGAGGATTGGCTCAAAAGGGCAGGGGGTAACCCAGAGCTTTCCTGAGAGGGAGCAAGCCGAGATTGCCGCTCGGCAAGTCAGGGAAAGACGCGAGAGTGCCTTCAAGCGGATAGGGGTAGCTTACCAAAAGGCCGAATGACTGCTTGATACAGGCTGCTTCAAGGGAGGGGAGGGGGAGAGCTTGTGGGAACCTCATGACCCTAACAGCCCTGCCACCAACTCAAGACACTATCAACCTCGTCGCAGCTATGCGCGGCACATGGCACGGCGCTTACGCTATGTGCCGATGCCCTGCTCATGACGACAGGACGCCCTCATTATCGGTCCGGCAAGGCATATCAGGGGTTCTCGTACATTGCTTTGCCGGCTGCGATCCAAGGGACATCATTCGTGCCTTGCGGAGTGTAGGCCGAATTCAAGGCATCGAACCCCGTCCAGCTCCAAGTCTAAACTCTAGGCGACAGGCTCAGCGCCTGTGGGATGATGCGATCGACGTTCATGGAACGCTGGGAGAGCGCTATCTCGTTGGTCGATGTCTGCACCCGGACCTCCCCGATATCCGATTCCATCCGCGGTGCCCTCTTGGCCGAAAACCAAACACTGTATTTCATCAAGCCCTGCTTGTGGCCGTGCGCGAGCTAGGACGGCTTGTGGCGGTTCAAAGGATTATCCTGGACCCTCGATCAGGCCGGCATCGCGGCAAATTCTTGCTGGGGAGCTGCGGGCAGGGGGCATGGCAACCAGCGTTGTCCGATGGGGTGTTGGCAATTGCGGAAGGCTTCGAAGACGCGGCCGCCTTCACTTGCCTAACCGGGGTGACTTGCTGGGCGGCAATGGGGGCTTCGCGACTTCCGCTGCTCAAACTTCCAGATAAGCTCGATACCTTGATCATAGCAGAGGATAACAATCCGCCTGGACGAAGGGCGGCCCACCGAGCGACCAACGCATACGCCAGACCCGGCCTCCGAATTTCGCGAGCGTCTCCAAGCACTGGTAGCGACTGGGCGGAGCTCAACGAACGGATGAACCGTCGGGGCTGCAGCATCGGCGAATGGCGAAAGCTGGAACATTCCAGTCGTTTCCTCGAGGCTTACACAGCGGCGGGTTCCACCCTTGAAGCGGACACTTGCTGCTTGGCTGATACGCCTTCCACAGCGTCGGCATGTGAGGGGCGCGCCACGGATCGCCGGGTTTGAGGCAGCCGCTCCGATGTGATGATCACCGATGAGTGCCGGGCAGCCGTGAGCCGGCCGCTGGCGAGGTTCAGGTCCGCAATCTGTGGATGTCCGTCGACCCATACATGCGCGGGCGAATGGACACCAATGATAGCTATGTAGAGCCGTTCAAAATTGGCGTCGCGCTGGAAGGCGGTGCGATCGGTGAGGTCGTGTCGTCGAACGACCCCGGATTTTCTCCCGGCGATCTAGTCAGATCGTATCGCGGGTGGCGTGAGGGCTTTAATGCTTCCGGTTCCGAACTGGAAAAGCTGGAACACCTACACTTCCCGCCTGAGGCCTATCTTGGCGCAACGGGAATGCCGGGCCTGACCGCGTACATCGGCCTCACCCGCATTGCCAAGCTCAGGAAGGACGATGTTGTGTTTGTCACCGGAGCAGCTGGCGCTGTCGGATCGACGGCCGTTCAGATCGCTAAGGCCTGCGGTCACCGCGTGATCGGATCGGCCGGGGGCGCGGAGAAAATCGCCCTGCTGCGCAAACTCGGTTGCGATGAAGTGATCGATTACAAAGCGGAACCCGATTTCGAAGCTGCGCTATGCAGAGTAGCGCCTCAAGGGATTGATGTGTGCTTCGATAACATTGGCGCCGAGCAGCTCGATGCCGCTCTTGCCGTTGCCCGCCCCCACGCGAGGTTCGCGCTATGCGGTGCGATTTATATGTATGACATGGCGCCCACCAGAGGACCAGGTAACATCTGGCGGGCAGTCGATATGCAGATCACGCTCCGTGGGTTCATCTGCACCGATCACCTTGATCTGGTGCCTGAGTTCCTCAGCAAAATGGCGGAATGGTATGCTGCGGACAAGATCAAGCTGCTCGATACCGTGTTTGAAGGCATTGAATACGCTCCTGCCGCATTCCTCGGCCTGTTTGAGGGAAGGAACACGGGCAAGATGCTGGTAAGGTCGGATGAGCGGTGTACTAAACCCTCTCCATCTGGTTGGAGGTTACGGCGCGACAGGTCAACAACTGGCGCGCCTGCTTCGCCTTCATCTCCCTGAATTGCCGTTGGTCATTGCCGGTCGCGATTTGAACAAAGCGCAGGCTTTGGCCGCAGAAGTCGGCGCTAAGGCACAAGTGCTGGATCTGAAAGCGATCGACCTTCAATTCGGTGATGAAACCACATCGGGTCTCGTCATCCTTGCCAAAGATGAATGGCTTCACGCGATGTGCTGGGCGCAGAATCGCGGAGTTCCCTACCTGAGTCTTTCAAGCGCTGCTTTCGAGCTTGGGATAGATTTGGTGCATGCTCACGCGCGCACGAATGATGCACCCGTCGTGATCGCAGGCCAATGGTTTGCCGGTGCGGTGACAATGGCTGTGCTCGACCTTTGCGAGTGGTTCGAGCATGTAGATTCCGTCGTCGCGGGGATCACGGTCGATAGGAATGCAGCCGCCGGAGGTGCAGCGTCTGTGGCTGACTTCGAGCGAGCGGCCCGAAGTTCCAAGGCGACGCTCGCGCGGATTGGAGGAGCCTATTTATGGCAGCAGGAAGCTGAAAGTCTGAAATCTTATCAAAGTGTAAACGGTTTACTGATAAGGGGCAAAGGTTCGGTTTCGATAGATGTCGCCACTATCGGCGCAAGAACCACCGCCCGCGACATCCATGTGCTGGAAACCTGGGGCGACTCGTCGCATTATCTTGAAACCGGAATTCCCGCAGATGAAGTCGCGATCGAAGTTGTCGGGATGACCGAGCAACGCTCGGCCGTCGCCAGGCGGACGATGATACTACCCCATGAACCAGCATCGATGACCGCCGTCAGCCTGCTGGCGACCCTTGAACGCGTGTTCGGGAGCCAAGGCGTCGGTCATGGCGTTTGGACCCCCGATCAGTTGCAGCCCTCAGGGGCATTCATGCGACGCATTCAGGAACTTGGTGTGCGCGTAAAAACGTCTCTGTCCTGAATTGCCGTCGCTATGCTGAACGCCTGACTGGCGACTTTTTATTCGATATCGATCGCAATCGAGTGAAGCCAAACCCAGCCGTTGCGCCAAAACCCCCTTCGAATCGTCCAAAGCCGCCGCAACATTCCGCTTGATAAACGATAAATATCGGATATTGGTTGCACGGGAGTTAGGCGAGTCAGTGGAAGGAGGGGTTATGCAGGATATCCAGGAGCAGGTGGGCGAAAGGCTTCGCTCGGTGCCGTTTGGCGTGCCGGCTGCAGATCTGATGAAGATCATCGATGAAGACGGCGGCGTTATTATCGAAGACATCCTCAGCCGGCAGCAGCTCGATGAGGTGAATGCACTGCTCGATCCGCACCTCGAAGCGCTTCACACGGGATCCAGTCATGAAGACGAGATGATGAAAGCGTTCCATGGCGAGCGAACCAAGCGCCTCACCAACGTCGTCACCTATTGCCCCTCGCTTCAGGATGCCTTGTTCGCCAACAAGAAGATCCTCGAATATGTGGCGGCGATGTTTTCCGGCGTCAGCCAGACTTTTTGGCTGAATACCTGCCAAGTGATCGAAATCCATCCGGGCGAGCAGGCCCAGATGCTCCATCGCGACATGGGTAACTATCCGGTGTTCTTCCGTTACGGGCGCGACGCACCCGAAGTCATGGTGAACATGATCCTCGCGCTTTACGACGTTAGTGAGGAGGCCGGCGCAACCCGAGTGATTCCGGGCAGCCACAAATGGGATTTCGAACGGCCTTACACACAGGATATGACGATCCCCGCAACGCTCAAGGCTGGTTCGGCGCTGTTCTATGGCGGCAAGCTGGTGCACGGCGGCGGCGCCAACGTGACGGCGGATTTCAAGCGCCGCGTGCTCGCGGTGCCTTACAACCCCGGCTTTCTGGTCCCCGAGGAAGCCTATCCCTTCACTGTCCCGATGGAGGCAGTGCGCAAGATGTCCCCGCAGATGCAGCAATTGATTGGGTTCCGGTCGTTCCACCAGCGCGACCCGCTGGGCGGGAGCCTATGGCAGAACAATTATGAAGAGCTGGCAGACTTCCTCGGCCTCTAGCTGGCCCCGGGCGGGATGGGTTCGAAAGAAATAGAGGGGGGGATCATGAACAAGCAGACATTCAGCCGGTCGGCTTATCTGTATTCGGCGGCAAGCGCAGCATTGGCGGGCCTAACGCCAACAACTGGACTGGCGCAAAACGACGTCGATGCAAGTGCTCAGGCGGACCAACAGGATGGTGTGATCGTGGTCACAGCCAACCGGCGGTCGCAGGACGTCACCGGCATTCCGTTCAATATCTCGGTGGTAGGTGGCGAGCAGCTTGCGGCTTCGGGCATTTCGACAGTCGAGGACCTGTCGCAGCAGGTGCCCAACCTGGTGGTTGCTTCGCGCGGGACGCAGAACCTTGGCGCGCAGCGGCAGGTGATGCGCGGATTGAGCGCCTCGCCAAGCGACAGGCAGGGTCAGACGCTCGAGCAGAATTCAGTCAGCACCTATCTCGACAACGCGCCCTATGCGAATTTCTTTC
This sequence comes from Novosphingobium sp. B-7, assembly GCF_000410615.1. Lineage (NCBI taxonomy): Bacteria > Pseudomonadati > Pseudomonadota > Alphaproteobacteria > Sphingomonadales > Sphingomonadaceae > Novosphingobium > Novosphingobium sp. B-7. The sequence goes on from NZ_APCQ01000271.1 coordinate 22,458, forward strand.
CGATCAGGGATGTTGCCCGGGTTGAAGTGCTGCGGGTGTCCGCCGTCAGCACCAATG
>NZ_APCQ01000263.1:0-21873 GCF_000410615.1 Novosphingobium sp. B-7
GGCGGCAGGCTTGGCAGACCACGCAGGGTGCCGAGCGGACGGCTGCTGACCGGCGCGCCATCGGGGTCGAGCGACGGGCCCTGCGGCGCGTTGCGCGATACCGGCGCCGAGTCGCCGTTGTCAGAACGGTCAGCCGGGGCCTTGGGGGTAATGATCGGCACGGCGCCATCGCCGGCCAGCGCGCCGCCCAGCTTGTCGGCCAAGCCGGCGATCTGCTGCCCAAGCATGCGATCGACTGCCGGTGCGATCTGATCCATGCGATAGCGCATGTAACCACCCACGACATATTCGATGAGAATGCGCGTACCGCGATCACCCGCCTTCAGCGTGATCGTCATGGAGCCGAGCACGGCCTCGCTTTGCAATGGCCCCAGCGCGCCGGTCATGCGCAGCGCGCGCCCCGGCTCGACATAGACAACGCGCATGTGCTGGACGCCTCCAGCCAGGGCCCCTGCCCCGCCTTGCTTGCTCGCCGGCAGTTTTTCACAGAAACAGCCGCCCGGCACCGGATCGAGCGTCAGGTTCGCCGCTTCCCCGGAAAAAGTGTGCTCGCTCGACCACCAGGTCGCCGGCTTGACCAGTGTGCGCCAGGCCTCGGGTGTAGAAGCGCCAACGTCAACCGTCTGGCGAATGACAAAGCCGTTGTCGTCGCGCGCAACGATCTCGGCATGGGCGGGCACGGCCAAAGCCGCGTTGCCCGCCACGGCGGCGAAAAGCAGCCCCGCGACCCTGCTTGAAAGCCGTGATCGCACTAGGCACACTCCTTTTCGCCGCAACGTTTCCAGGCTTCCCACGATAGTCGGAAAGCCTGGGTGCTTTAAGCCAGAATCGCCTCGATCGAGGCGGTCACGGCATCCATGTCCGCCATGCCGTCCACGCGCGCCACGATGCCGCGCGCTTCATAGATCGGCAGGATCGGTGCAGTCTTGGCGCGATACTCGGCCATGCGCGTGCGCACGGTTTCCTCGTTATCGTCAGGACGGCGCTTGAACTCGTGGCCACCGCACTTGTCGCACGTGCCGGCAACCTTGGGCTGCTCGAACGTGTCATGATAACCCTTGCCACAGGTGGCGCAGGTGTAGCGGCCAGTAATCCGCTCGACCAAGGCGTCTTCGTTCACGTCCAGCTCTATCACGTGATCCAGCTTGCGGCCACGGCTGGCCAGGATCGCATCGAGCGATTCGGCCTGGGCAGCAGTGCGCGGATAACCATCGAAGATAGCCCCGGTGCCGGCGCCCATGGCGTCAAGCTCATCACCGATCAGCGCCGAGACGATCTCGTCAGAGACCAGCTGGCCCGCTTCCATCACGGCCTTGGCCTTGAGGCCAACTGGCGTGCCGGCCTTGACGGCGGCGCGCAGCATGTCGCCGGTGGAAAGCTGCTTGAGGCCATGACGTTCGACCAGGCGTTGGGCCTGGGTGCCCTTGCCGGCGCCCGGCGGGCCGAGAAGAATGATATTCACTTTGGCAGTCCCCCTCTTCGACACCTGCGCGATCAGCGCAGTCGGCCCTTCAGCTTGGCCTTTTTGATCAGGTCGCCATACTGGTGCGCCAGCAGGTGCGACTGGATCTGGGTGATCGTATCAACCGTGACGTTGACCACAATCAGCAAGCTGGTGCCACCGAAGAACAGCGTGCCCATCCCTGTCTCGGACATGATCCATTCCGGGATGACGCACACGAACGTGATATAGGCGGCGCCCAGCACGGTGATGCGCGTCAGCACATAATCGAGATACTTCTCGGTGTTCTTGCCGGGGCGGATGCCGGGGATGAAGCCACCATTGCGCTTGAGGTTTTCGGCCGTTTCTTCCGGGTTGAACACCACGGCGGTGTAGAAAAAGCTGAAGAACACGATGCCCAGGGCATAGAGCAGCATATACAGCGGCTTGCCGTGGCCCAGGTACTGGTTGAGGCCGATGATGATCTTGCCCGAGGTCGTATCGGGCGAGATCGACTTGCCGGCGAACTGGGTAATGGTCAGCGGCAGCAGCAGCAGCGAGCTGGCAAAGATCGGTGGGATCACGCCGGCGGTGTTGAGCTTGAGCGGCAGGTGGCTGCGATCGGCGGCCATCATGCCGCGCTGCGTGGCGCGCTTGGGATACTGGATCAGCAAGCGGCGCGTGGCGCGCTCGAAGAAGCAGATCAGCACGACGACGCCGAGGATCAGCGCAATCACGCCCGCAATCACGAAGCCATTGAGCTGACCCGAACGACCCTGTTCGAACAGGTTGCCGACGAACTTCGGCATCTGCGCGACGATACCGGCCATGATGATCAGCGAGGTGCCATTGCCGATGCCGCGCGCGGTGATTTGCTCACCCAGCCACAGCAGGAACATGGTGCCACCGATCAGGCTGATCACAGCGGTAACGCGGAACAGGAAGCCGGGCAGCACAACCGCCTGGATCCCGCTCGACGCGCCATAGGCTTCAAGCCCGGTAGCGATGGCATAGCCCTGCACCGCGGTAAGGAACACGGCGCCATAGCGGGTGTACTGGTTGAGCTTCTTGCGGCCGCTTTCGCCTTCCTTCTTGAGGGCGGCGAGCGCGGGGTGAAGCGAGGCGGCCAGCTGCACCACGATCGAGGCCGTGATGTAGGGCATCACGCCCAGCGCGATGAGGCTCATGCGCTGGAGCGAACCGCCTGAAAAGGCGTTGAAGATATCCAGGATCCCGCCGCGCGTCTGGTTGTAGAGCGTTTCGAGGATCAGCGGGTTCACGCCGGGCAACGGCACGAAGCTCAAGAAGCGGAACACGATCAGCGCACCGACCGTGAACCAGATGCGGTTCTTCAGTTCGGTCGCCTTCGAGAAGTTCGACAGGTTGAGATTGCTGGCGATGTTATCGGCGCGGGATGCCATGGTCGGGTATCAAGCCTTGCTGTGGCCCGCTCCGGCCGACGCCTGATCCCGAAACTCGCTTCGGATGTGTCAGGCCCCGCCCGGCGGGCTGCGCGTCAATATGGTGCGTTCAATACTGTACGGGCCATATAGGACGGGCGCAGGGATGCAATAACCCCCGCGCCCGTTTTACGCGATAATTAAAAGGTCTCAGGCTTCGGCGGCAGCCTTGGCCACGGTCACTTCAACCGCGCCACCCAGCTTTTCCACCGCGGCCACGGCACCCTTGGAGGCGCCTGCAACCTTGAAGCTGACCTTGGTGGTCAGTTCGCCCTTGGCGAGCAGGCGCACGCCGTGCTTGCCACCACGGGCCAGGCCAGCAGCCTTGAGCGCCGCGTGATCGACCACGCCCGACACGTCGAGCTTGCCAGCGTCGATGAACTTCTGGATCATGCCCAGGTTCACCTCGGCATAGTCCTTGGCGAAGATGTTGTTGAAGCCGCGCTTCGGGATGCGCATGTGCAGCGGCATCTGGCCGCCTTCGAACCCGTTGATCGAAACGCCCGAACGCGCCTTGGCACCCTTCTGGCCGCGGCCAGCGGTCTTGCCCTTGCCCGAGCCGATGCCACGGCCCACGCGCATGCGGCCCTTGCGGGCGCCGCCATTGTCGGAAATCTGGTTAAGCTTCATGAGATGCACTCGCTTTCGCTTTGAGTCGCGCTGATAGGAAGAGGCGCCCTTAGTGGGTTGAGGCCAGCTTGTCACCCCCTGAGGGCGACTCTTGATCGGATTGCAGCTCGCTAGCGCTTGCGCCCTTCGACAGGCTCAGGGCGAACGAGGTGGGAATTTGGTGCAACTGCCGTTCGGGCTGAGCTTGTCGAAGCCCCTTCCCCCGGAACGCCAAACGAAAAGCCCCGCGCACCAGGTGATGCGCGGGGCTTTTCTGAAAGCTCTGCTCAGAGGGCTATGGTCAGTCGACCACGGCCACCATGTGCGGCAGCTTGGCAATGGCGCCACGGGTTTCAGCGGTATCTTCCACTTCAACCACACGGTTCATCTTGCCCAGGCCCAGGCCGATCAGAATCTTCTTCTGATGTTCCGGGCGACGAATCGGCGAACCGATCTGCTTGATCTTGATCGTAGCCATGACCGATTACTCCGCGATGGCTTCGGCAGCGGCTTCGGCTTCGACCTGCGAAGCACCACCACGACCGAGCAGATCAGCGACCTTCTTGCCGCGACGCTGGGCAACAGACTTCGGCGAAGTCTGGTCCTGCAGCGCGTCGAAGGTGGCGCGGATCATGTTGTACGGGTTCGAAGTGCCGACCGACTTGGTCACCACGTCGTGCACACCCAGGCTTTCGAAGACGGCGCGCATCGGGCCGCCCGCGATGATGCCCGTACCGGCCGGGGCCGAACGCACATTGACCTTGCCCGCACCGAAACGGCCCTTGCCGTCGTGGTGAAGGGTGCGGCCTTCCTTGAGCGGAACGCGAACCATCTTCTTCTTGGCAGAAGCGGTGGCCTTGGTGATGGCTTCCGGCACTTCACGGGCCTTGCCATGGCCGAAGCCAACGCGACCCTTGCCATCGCCCACCACGACCAGAGCTGCAAAGCCGAAGCGCTTGCCGCCCTTCACGGTCTTGGAGACGCGGTTGATGTGAACGAGCTTTTCGATCAGCTCTTCACCTTGGTCCTCGTCATTGTTGTTGCGGCCACGACGGTCATCGCGACGGCCACGGCCGCCACGTTCACCGCGTTCGCCACGCTCGCCGCCACGGCCACGACCGCGACCGCGACCTTCGCGCTGCTCGCCACCGGTCTGTTCGACGGGGGCAGCGGCATCGCCCTGCAGGTTGGTTTCGTCAGCCATGATCAGAACTCCAGGCCGCCTTCACGGGCAGCATCAGCCAGCGCCTTGACGCGGCCATGGAACAGGTAACCGCCACGGTCGAAGACGACGGTGGTGACACCGGCTTCCTTGGCCCGTTCGGCGATCTGCTTGCCCACCAGGACAGCAGCGTCGACATTGGCGCCGATCGACTTCTCGCCCTTCACCAGCGACGAAGCGGCGGCCAGGGTACGGCCGGCAGCATCGTCGATGATCTGCGCGTAGATGTGACGGCCCGTACGATGCACGGAGAGACGCGGACGACCGCCAGCACGTGCCTTGAGGGCAGTGCGGACGCGGCGACGGCGGCGATCGAAGAGAGACAGCTTGGCCATTACTTCTTCTTCCCTTCCTTGCGGAAGATGAACTCGCCACGGTACTTGATACCCTTGCCCTTGTAGGGTTCGGGCTTGCGCCAGCGGCGAATTTCGGCCGCAACCTGGCCGACCTTCTGCTTGTCGATACCCGAGATTTCGACCGTGGTGTTATCCGGGGTCTTGATCTCGATGCCTTCCGGCACGGTGAAATCGACGTCGTGGCTGTAGCCGAGCTGCAACTTCAGGTTCTTGCCCTGAGAATTGGCACGGTAGCCGACGCCGGTGATCAGAAGGACCTTGGTATAGCCTTCGGTCACGCCGGTAACGAGGTTGGAAACGAGCGTGCGCTGCATGCCCCAGAACGCGCGAGCGCGCTTGGTATCGTTGGCAGGCTGCACCGAGATCGCACCGTCTTCGACGGCATAGTTGATCTCGTCGACGAGCGAGAGCGTGAGGGTACCCTTGGGGCCCTTCACGGTCAGCACGCCGTTCGCGATGTCAGCGGTGACGCCACTCGGGATCGCCACCGGCCTTTTGCCGATGCGGCTCATCAGAACACCTCCGCCAGCACTTCGCCACCGACGTTGGCAGCACGTGCTTCGGCATCCGAAAGCACGCCCTTCGGCGTCGAGACGATGGTGATGCCCAGGCCATTGCGCACAACCGGGAGTTCCTTGGAACCCGAGTAGACGCGTCGGCCAGGCTTGGAGACGCGGGCCACATGCTTGATCGCAGGCTGGCCTTCGAAGTACTTCAGCTCGATGCGCAGCTGCGGGTGAACGCCAGTGGCGTCTTCGCTGAAGCCACGGATATAGCCTTCGCGCTGGAGAACTTCGAGAACGTGTGCACGCAGCTTGGAAGCGGGCGAGAGGACCGAGTCCTTCTTCGCCTGCTGGCCATTGCGGATGCGGGTGAGCATGTCACCCAGGGGGTCGGTCAATGCCATCGTAGAGGCTCCTTACCAGCTCGACTTCGTCACGCCGGGGATGAGCCCCTTGTTGGCGAGATCGCGCAGTTCGATGCGGCAGAGACCGAACTTGCGGTAGTAGCCACGCGGGCGGCCGGTGGTGTTGCAACGGTTGCGGACACGCGTGGGATTCGCGTTACGCGGCAGCTCGGCCATCTTCAGACGGGCAATGAGGCGCTCGGTTTCTTCGAGCGATTCATCGTCGGCCTGGGCCTTGAGCGCGGCGTACTTGGCCGCAAACTTTTCAACGAGCTTCTTACGACGCTCGTTCTTGTTGATCGAACTCAGTTTCGCCATGGACTTAAGCTCTTTCCTATGACTGGCTTCAGGCGGCCTGCGCCTGTTCGGCGGCTTCCTGCGGGAACGGGAAACCGAACAGGCGAAGCAGTTCACGTGCCTCGTCGTCGGTCTTGGCGGTGGTGGTCACGATGATGTCGAGACCGCGCACCTTGTCGATCTGATCGTAGCTGATCTCAGGGAAAATGATCTGTTCCTTGAGACCCATCGCATAGTTGCCACGGCCGTCGAACGACTTCGGGTTCAGGCCCCGGAAGTCGCGGATGCGGGGCATCGCGATGGTGATCAGGCGGTCAAGGAATTCGTACATGCGTTCACGGCGCAGGGTGACCTTGCAACCGATCGGCATGCCTTCGCGCAGCTTGAACTGCGCGATCGACTTCTTGGCCTTGGTGATCACCGGCTTCTGGCCAGCGATCAGTTCCATTTCGGCTGCAGCGGTCTGGACCTTCTTCTTGTCCTGGCTCGCTTCGCCGACGCCCATGTTCAGCGTGATCTTGTCGATCCGCGGAATTTCCATGTCGTTCTTGTAGCCGAACTTCGCCTTCATCGCGGCTGCGATTTCAGCGTCGTACTTGCCCTTGAGGCGCGGAGTGTACTTGTCAGCCATCGATGGCCTCCCCGGACTTGACGGCCACGCGAACCTTCTTGCCATCGCGGGTTTCGAAGCGGACGCGGGTGGGCTTGCCATCCTTGTCGGCCACGGCAACCTTCGAGATGTGCATCGGTGCTTCAAAGCGATCGATGCCACCCTGCGGGTTCTGCTGGCTGGGCTTGCGGTGACGGGCAGCGACGTTCACGCCGGCCACGATGACCTTGTCTTCCTTGGGAAGAACCTGGAGGACGGTGCCGGTACGGCCCTTGTCCTTGCCCGTGCGAACGACGACGTTATCGCCCTTCTTGATCTTGGCGGCAGCCATTACAGCACCTCCGGAGCAAGAGAGATGATCTTCATGAAGCCCTTGCCGCGCAGTTCGCGCACCACGGGGCCGAAGATACGGGTGCCGATGGGCTCTTCGTTCTTGCCGACGAGCACAGCAGCGTTGCCGTCGAAGCGGATCACGCTGCCATCGGGACGACGAACGTCCTTCTTGGTGCGCACGATAACCGCGCGATGGACGTCGCCCTTCTTGACACGGGCGCGGGGCTGCGCCTCCTTCACCGACACCACGATGATGTCGCCGACGCTTGCGGTACGACGCTTAGACCCGCCCAGCACCTTGATGCACTGGACGCGCTTCGCGCCGCTGTTGTCCGCGACGTCGAGATTGGATTGCATCTGGATCATTGATCCGGTTCCTTCTCACTGGCTTGCCGGAACCAGTCCGGCAGTTCCAAAAACGTGACGCTCCCTAAGACCGAGAACGGACGTTTTGTCAAACGTCCGCTTCGATCGCGGCGGTCTTCCCAGCCAGAACCCGGTCGATAACCTTCCAGGTCTTGAGCTTGGAGTACGGCGAGGTCTCTTCGATCCGCACCGTCTCGCCGGTCTTGAAGGCATTCGCCTCATCGTGGGCGTGATACTTCTTCGAGCGACGGATGATCTTCCCGTACAGCGGGTGCTTCACCTTGCGCTCGACCTTCACGACCACGGTCTTGTCGGTCTTGTCGGAAACCACGGTCCCGATCAGGATACGCTTGGGCATCGTGTGTCTCCTTAAGCCTTGGCAGTGCGAGCACGCTCGCCCTGCAAGGTCTTGATCCGCGCGATGTCGCGGCGCACTTCCTTGATGCGCGCCGGACGCTCCAGCTGGCTGGTCGCCGCCTGGAAGCGCAGGTTGAACTGTTCGCGCTTCAGCTCGGCGAGGTCAGCAGTAAGCTGGTCGTCGCTCTTGACGCGGAGGTCTTCGAACTTAGCCATCATTCCTACTCCTTACTCGCCACCAAGGTGCGAGGTATCGCCGAGGCGAGCCACAACCTTGGTCTTGATCGGCAGCTTCATCGCAGCGCGGCTGAAAGCTTCGGCGGCCAGGGGGCCGGCGACGCCGTCGAGCTCGAACAGGATCTTGCCGGGCTTCACGCGGGCAGCCCAGTATTCCACCGAACCCTTGCCCTTACCCTGACGGACTTCTGCCGGCTTCTTGGTCACCGGAAGGTCAGGGAAGATGCGGATCCAGAGACGGCCCTGGCGCTTGATGTGGCGGGTGATCGCGCGGCGAGCCGCTTCGATCTGACGAGCGGTGACCCGCTCCGGTTCCATGGCCTTGAGGCCATAGGAGCCGAAGTTGAGGTCGGTGCCGCCCTTGGCGTTGCCGTGGAGACGGCCCTTGAACGCCTTGCGGAACTTGGTCTTCTTGGGTTGCAGCATGGTGCTAGCCTATCCTCAAGCCTCAGCGCGCCGGACGGACGCCAGAGGTCTGTGCCTCAAGCATCAGGCGGTCCTGCGCCAGCGGGTCATGACCCAGGATCTCGCCCTTGAAGATCCAGGTCTTGATGCCGATCACGCCGTAGGCGGTGTGGGCTTCGGCTTCGGCGTAGTCGATGTGCGCGCGCAGGGTGTGCAGCGGAACGCGACCTTCACGGTACCATTCGACGCGGGCGATTTCCGCCCCGCCGAGACGGCCACCGCAGGTGATCTTGATGCCTTCGGCACCAAGACGCAGCGCGGACTGAACAGCGCGCTTCATCGCACGGCGGAACGCCACGCGACGGACGAGCTGGTCGGCAATGCCCTGGGCAACGAGCTTGGCATCGATTTCCGGCTTGCGGATTTCAACGATGTTCAGCTTCACGTCGCTGTTGGTCAGCTTGGCAAGCTTGGCGCGGAGCTTTTCAATGTCCGCGCCCTTCTTGCCGATGATCACACCCGGACGGGCCGCGTAGATCGAGATGCGGCACAGCTTGGCCGGACGCTCGATCACCACCTTCGAGATCGCTGCCTGCGGCAGGCTCTCGACGATGAACTTGCGGATCTGAAGGTCTTCCTTCAGCAGCTGCTGGTAGTTGCGCCCTTCGGCGTACCAGCGGCTGTCCCAGGTGCGGTTGATCTGCAGACGCAGACCGATGGGGTTCGACTTGTGACCCATGGCTCAGGCCTCCTCGACTTCACGGACGACGATCCGAAGGCGCGAGAACGGCTTCAGGATGCGGGTCGACTTGCCACGACCACGGGTGTGGAAGCGCTTCATCGTGATCGACTTGCCAACCGAGGCTTCCGCCACGACGAGCGCGTCGACGTCCAGGTTGTGGTTGTTTTCCGCGTTGGCGATCGCCGAAGCGAGCACCTTGCGGGCGTCAACCGCCATGGCCTTCTTCGAGAAGGACAGGACATTGAGGGCGTCTTCAGCCTTCATGCCGCGGATCAGGGCAGCAACCAGGTTGAGCTTCTGGGCCGAACCACGAATGTTCGTGTTCACGGCCAGAGCTTCCTTGTCACCGACCCGGCGGGGAGCAGCAGACTTGCTCATCAGCGCTTACCCTTCTTGTCAGCGGCGTGGCCGGGGAAGTTGCGCGTGGGCGCAAATTCACCAAGCTTGTGGCCGACCATCTCTTCGCTCACGGAGACGGGGATGAACTTCTGCCCGTTGTAGACGTTGAACGTCAGACCAACGAACTGCGGGATGATGGTCGAACGACGCGACCAGGTCTTGATGGGGCCAGCGCGGCTGCCAGCATCCTGGGCCACTTCGGCCTTCTTCAGGAGGTGCAGGTCGACGAAGGGGCCCTTCCAGACGGAACGTGCCATGGGGTCTTACCTCTTCTTCTTCGCGTGGCGCGAACGAATGATGAACTTGTCCGTCTTCTTGTTGTGACGGGTGCGGGCGCCCTTGGTCGGCTTGCCCCACGGAGTGACCGGATGACGGCCACCCGAGGTGCGGCCTTCACCACCACCGTGCGGGTGGTCGACCGGGTTCTTTGCCACACCGCGCGTCAACGGACGACGGCCAAGCCAGCGGTTACGACCGGCCTTGGCAAGATTCTGGTTCGAGTTGTCGGGGTTCGACACGGCGCCGACGGTGCCCATGCAGTCGCCACGCAGGTAGCGCTGCTCGCCCGAGTTCAGGCGAACGATCACCATGCCGCGGTCACGACCGACGAGCTGGACGTAGGTACCGGCCGAGCGGGCGATCTGACCGCCCTTGCCCGGCTTCATTTCCACGTTGTGGATGATGGTACCAACCGGCATCTGCGACAGGAGCATCGCATTGCCAGGCTTCACGTCGGTCTTCTCACCGGCAACCACCACGTCGCCCACGGCCAGGCGCTGCGGCGCCAGGATGTAGGCCTGCTCACCGTCTTCGTACGTGACGAGGGCGATGAACGCGGTGCGGTTGGGATCGTATTCCAGACGCTCGACAGTGGCCGGCATGTCCCACTTACGACGCTTGAAGTCGATGAAGCGGTACTTCTGCTTGTGACCGCCCGCGATACCGCGGCTGGTCACGTGGCCCTTGTTGTTGCGGCCGCCGGTCTTGCTCTTGCCTTCGGTCAAAGCCTTGACAGGCTTGCCCTTCCACAGAGCCGACTTGTCGACGAGGACCAGGCCGCGGCGTGCGGGGCTGGTCGGGTTATAGCTCTTGAGTGCCATGGTCTATGCCTTCGCCTCAGATACCGCTGGTGACGTCGATCGACTGGCCCGCGGCCAGGGTCACGACGGCCTTCTTGACGTCGGTGCGCTTGTAGGGCTTGCCCTTCCAGCGCTTGGTCTTCCCCTTCTGGGTCAGCGTGTTCACCTTGGTGACCGTGACATTGAAGAGAGCTTCCACCGCCGCCTTGATCTCCGGCTTGGTCGCCTTTTCGGCAACCTTGAAGACCACGGCATTGTTTTCGCTCAGCAGCGTCGCCTTTTCGGTGATGTGGGGAGCCACGATCACGTCATAGTGACGCGTGTCGATTGCGTCCTTAGCCATTGAAACGCGCCTCCAGCTTCTCGACCGCGGCGCGCGTCAGCACCAGCGTATCATGCTTCAGGATGTCGTAGACGTTGGCGCCGATGGCGGGGAGCACGTTGACGCCGACGATGTTGCGGGCAGCGCGGGCAAAGCCCTCGTTGACCTGCTCACCATCCACGACGAGCACCTTCTTGCCGAAGCCGGCCTTGGCCAGCGTACCGGCCAGCGCCTTGGTCTTGGCATCGGTCAGTTCCAGGCTGTCGATCACGACCAGGCCGTTCTGGGCCTTGGACGAGAGCGCCATCTTGAGACCGAGAGCGCGCACCTTCTTGTTCAGCGAAACGCTGAAGTCACGAACGCGCGGACCATGGGCCTTGCCACCGCCGATGAAGATCGGAGCCTTGCGGTCGCCGTGACGAGCGGTACCACCACCCTTCTGACGGCCGAACTTCTTGCCGGTGCGGGCAACGTCCGAACGCTCGCGAGCGCCACGGGCCGTGCCACGACGGTTTTCCAGCTGCCAGGTCACAACGCGGTGCAGGATGTCGGCGCGCGGTTCGAGACCGAACACGTCATCTGCGAGTTCCACGTCGCCGGCGGCCGAACCGTCCAGATTGAGGACTTGAACCTTCACGACTTAGCCCTCCTGGCCATCGGCGGCTTCGGGAGCGGCCTGTTCGTTGGTGTTGGCGGCCTTGAGACCGGCGGGATAAGGCGCCTGCGCGTGGCGATCGACCTTGACCGCGTCACGAACGAGCAGCCAGCCGTTCTTCGCGCCAGGGACCGAGCCCTTGACGAAGATCAGGCCGCGCGCATCGTCGGTGCGAACGATTTCGAGGTTCTGCTGGGTGCGCTGACGGTCGCCCATGTGGCCGGCCATCTTCTTGTTCTTGAAGACGCGACCCGGATCCTGGCGGTTACCGGTCGAACCGTGGGCACGGTGCGAGATCGACACGCCGTGCGTGGCGCGCATACCGCCGAAGCCCCAACGCTTCATGGCGCCGGCAAAGCCCTTGCCCTGGGTGTGGCCGGTGATGTCCACGTACTGGCCAGCAACGAAGTGCGAAGCGGCGATGCTGGCACCGACATCGAGCAGCGCGTCATCAGCGACGCGGAACTCGGCGACCTGCATCTTCAGCGGCACTTCTGCCTTGGCGAAGTGCTCGCGCTGCGGCTTGGCAACGTTCTTCTGCTTGGCTTCGCCAGCACCCAGCTGAAGCGCGACGTAACCGTCACGTTCGGCAGTGCGGACCGAAACCACCTGGCAATCTTCAAGCGAAAGGACGGTGACCGGCACGTGCCGACCATCTTCCTGGAACAGGCGGGTCATACCCACCTTCTTCGCGATCACGCCGGTGCGCATGATCTCATACTCCTCACAGAGGCCTTCGAGGGCCCATCCCCCAAAGGCGTGTTCAGCCCGTATAAGAAGCATGCCCCGTCCGGGCTGAGTGCCCCTGCCTGAACAGGAGCGAACGGGGGACGCTTTCCCGACCCTTGGCGCCGCGCCCGAAGGCAGCGGCAGGAGGCCGGAGGTATCCCTTTTGTCGCGGCAGAACGAATTTTCCGCCAAGCCAGCCTCAGGGCCGGAAGAGATGATGGATCACAAGTGACCCAAAACTGGAAACCGATGAGGCTCGGTCAAGCCGCCCTGCCCGCCACGCATGTGGGGGCGGGGCCAGGGCGCTGGCATCAGGCCAGCTTGATCTCGACGTTCACGCCGGCAGCGAGGTCCAGCTTCATCAGCGCGTCGACAGTGGCAGCGTTGGGCTGCACGATGTCAAGCAGGCGCTTGTAGGTGCGGACTTCAAACTGTTCGCGCGACTTCTTGTCAATGTGCGGACCGCGGTTGACGCAGAACTTCTCGATGCGGGTCGGCAGCGGAATGGGACCACGAATCAGGGCGCCGGTGCGGCGGGCGGTGTCCGCGATTTCACCAGTGGCCTGGTCCAGTACGCGATGATCGAAGGCCTTAAGGCGAATGCGGATGTTCTGGGCTTCCATGTCCGTTTACCGATGCGAAAGAGCGAAAACAAAAACCAGCCGCCCTACCCTCTGATCCCCTCCCGATGGATGGGGAGAAAGCGGGGCGACTGATCAAAAAGACCGTCCGGCGGGAGAGCGAATCTCCCGCCGGTCCGGCGCCTATATTACTTCGTGATCTTGCTGACAACCCCCGAACCGACGGTCCGGCCGCCTTCGCGAATGGCGAAGCGAAGACCTTCGTCCATGGCGATCGGAGCGATCAGCTTGACCGACAGGGTGAGGTTGTCGCCCGGCATCACCATTTCGGTGCCTTCGGGGAGAACCACTTCACCGGTGACGTCGGTGGTGCGGAAGTAGAACTGCGGGCGGTAGTTGGCGAAGAACGGCGTGTGACGGCCACCTTCGTCCTTCGACAGCACGTAGACTTCGGCGGCGAATTCGGTGTGCGGCGTCACCGAACCCGGCTTGGCGAGAACCTGGCCACGCTCGACTTCTTCACGCTTGATGCCACGGATCAGGGCGCCAACGTTGTCGCCAGCTTCACCCTGGTCGAGCAGCTTGCGGAACATTTCCACGCCGGTGACGGTGGTCTTCTGGGTGTCCTTGAGGCCGATGATTTCGACTTCTTCACCCACCTTGACGATGCCGGTTTCGATACGGCCGGTCACCACGGTGCCGCGACCCGAGATCGAGAACACGTCTTCGACGGGCATCAGGAAGGGCTTGTCGGTCGGACGCGGCGGCTGCGGGATGTAGCTGTCGACAGCGGCCATCAGCTCGGTGATCGAGTTCTTGCCGATGTTGTCGTCGCGACCTTCGAGAGCGGCCAGAGCCGAACCCTTGACGATCGGAATATCGTCGCCCGGGAAGTCGTACGACGAGAGCAGTTCACGAACTTCCAGTTCGACGAGTTCGAGGATTTCCTCGTCGTCAACCTGGTCGACCTTGTTCATGTACACGACCAGAGCCGGCACGCCGACCTGGCGGGCGAGCAGGATGTGCTCGCGGGTCTGCGGCATCGGGCCGTCAGCAGCGTTCACGACCAGGATCGCGCCGTCCATCTGGGCGGCACCGGTGATCATGTTCTTCACATAGTCAGCGTGACCCGGGCAGTCGACGTGCGCGTAGTGACGGTTGGCAGTTTCATACTCGACGTGTGCAGTCGAGATGGTGATGCCGCGTTCGCGCTCTTCAGGAGCCTTGTCGATGTTCGCGTAGTCCGTGAACGTCGCGCCGCCGGTTTCGGCGAGGACCTTGGTGATCGCTGCGGTCAGCGTGGTCTTGCCATGGTCAACGTGACCGATGGTGCCGATGTTGCAGTGCGGCTTGTTCCGCTCAAACTTAGCCTTGGCCATTGTTCAAACCTTCTATTCGCTTGTCTGTGAATTCTGCGGGGTACGGCACCCGACGGAATCAGGCGCCGCCCCTAGCCTGATCAGAGTGATCAGGCAAGCTTCTCCTTGACCTCAGCCGCGACATTCGCCGGAACTTCGTCATAGTGAGAGAACTGCATGGTGTACTGCGCGCGACCCTGCGTGAAAGAACGCAGCTGGTTCACGTAGCCGAACATGTTCGCGAGCGGCACCATGGCGTCGACGACCTGGGCGTTGCCCCGGCTGTCGGTACCCTGGATCTGGCCACGACGCGAGTTCAAGTCGCCGATCACGTCACCCATGAATTCCTCAGGGGTCACGACCTCGACGCTCATGATCGGCTCGAGCAGCTTGATGCCCGACTTCTGGGCCGCTTCACGCATGGCACCGCGACCGGCGATTTCGAAGGCCAGAGCCGACGAGTCGACGTCGTGGTATGCACCGTCGTAGAGCAAGATTTCGAAGTCGATGATCGGGAAGCCAACCAGCGAACCGGTGGCTGCCGTTTCGCGCATGCCCTTTTCAATCGCGGGGATATATTCCTTGGGAATATTACCGCCCTTGATTTCATCCTTGAAGATGATGCCCGAACCGCGTTCGCCCGGCGTGATCTTGACCTTCACGCGGCCGAACTGACCGGTACCACCCGACTGCTTCTTGTGCGTGTAGTCGAGGTCCACCGGCTTGGCGAGGTATTCGCGGTAGGCCACCTGGGGCGCGCCCACGTTGGCTTCCACCTTGAATTCGCGACGCATGCGATCGACGATGATGTCGAGGTGCAGTTCGCCCATGCCCTTGATGATCGTCTGGCCCGATTCGTGATCGGTCGAGACGCGGAACGAGGGATCTTCGGCAGACAGGCGATTGAGCGCGATGCCCATCTTTTCCTGGTCGGCCTTGGTCTTGGGCTCCACCGACAGTTCGATAACCGGCTCGGGGAATTCCATGCGTTCGAGCACGATCGGCGCGCGTTCGGCGCAGAGCGTGTCGCCCGTGGTGGTTTCCTTCATGCCGGCCAGCGCGATGATGTCGCCAGCGAACGCTTCGTCGACGTCCTTACGGTCGTTGGCATGCATTTCGAGCATGCGGCCGACCTTTTCCTTCTTCTGCTTCACCGAGTTCAGGTAGGTGCCCTTGGTGAGCGTACCCGAATAGATGCGGATGAAGGTGAGCGAGCCGACGAACGGGTCGTTCATGACCTTGAACGCCAGAGCCGAGAACGGCGCGTCGTCCTTGGGCGGACGGCTGTCCTTCTCGTCGCTGTCGACCTTGACGCCCTGGACGTCTTCAATGTCGAGCGGCGAAGGCAGGTAGTCGACCACGGCGTCGAGCAGGGGCTGCACGCCCTTGTTCTTGAACGCCGAGCCGCAGCACACCGGCACGAACGAGTGGTTCAGCGTGCCCTTGCGGATCAGCTTCTTGAGCGTTTCGGCGTCGGGCTCGTTGCCTTCGAGATAGGCTTCCATCGCCTCGTCGTCCTGTTCGACGGCGAGTTCGATCAGTTCCGAACGGTAGATCGCGGCTTCGTCAGCCAGGTCAGCCGGGATTTCTTCGTAGAAGAATTCGGCGCCGAGCGATTCGTCCTTCCAGATGATCGCGCGGTTATTGACCAGGTCGACCAGGCCCTTCAGATCGGCTTCGAGACCGATCGGAATGTAGAGCACGGCAGGCTTGGCACCGAGGCGGTCGATGATCGACTGCACGCAGTACTTGAAGTTGGCGCCGGTGCGGTCGAGCTTGTTGATGAAGCACATGCGCGGCACGCCGTACTTGTCGGCCTGGCGCCACACGGTTTCCGACTGCGGCTCAACGCCGGCAACGCCGTCGAAGCACGCAACCGCACCGTCGAGCACGCGCAGCGAACGTTCGACTTCGATGGTGAAGTCGACGTGGCCGGGGGTGTCGATGATGTTGATGCGGTGGTCGTTCCAGAAGCAGGTCGTCGCGGCCGACGTGATCGTGATGCCGCGTTCCTGTTCCTGTTCCATCCAGTCCATCGTCGCAGCGCCGTCGTGCACTTCGCCGATCTTGTAGGACTTGCCGGTGTAGTAAAGGATGCGCTCGGTCGTCGTCGTCTTGCCGGCGTCGATGTGCGCCATGATACCGATGTTGCGGTAACGCTCGAGCGGATGGCTGCGGGCCATGGTGTGTTCCTTGGGTTCGGGAAGGGCCGGATTGCTCCAGCCCACCCCATATGGTTACTGCTGTGACCGTTTGAAGACGGCCACGTGACCAGTTTTTCGGAAGCTTACCAGCGGTAGTGGCTGAACGCGCGGTTGGCGTCGGCCATGCGGTGGGTGTCTTCGCGCTTCTTCACGGCGTTGCCACGGTTGTTGGCGGCATCCAGCAGTTCAGCCGACAGGCGGGCCGACATGGTGGTTTCCGAACGGTTGCGGGCGGCCGTGATCAGCCAGCGAATCGCCAGGGCCTGGGCGCGCTCGGGGCGCACTTCCACGGGAACCTGGTAGGTGGCACCACCAACGCGGCGCGAACGCACTTCGATGTGCGGCTTCACGTTGTTCAGCGCATCGTGGAACAGCTGAACCGGGTCAGCCTTGGCACGGGTCTGCATGGTGTCGAGAGCGCCATAGACGATGCTTTCGGCAACCGACTTCTTACCATCGAGCATGAGGTTGTTCATGAACTTCGACAGAACCTGATCACCGAACTTCGGATCGGGCAGGATGACCCGCTTTTCCGGACGACGACGACGTGACATGTTGAATTCCTTCTGATCGGGCCAGCTTCAAGGCCAGCCGCTCATTCCGGCAAGGCAGCCTGGCGGAGCATCACCTGCCCCCACCAGCCGCGCTTGCGGCCACCATTACTTCGGACGCTTGGCGCCGTACTTCGAACGGCTCTGCTTGCGGTCCTTGACGCCCTGCGTGTCGAGCACGCCGCGCAGCACGTGGTAGCGCACGCCGGGAAGGTCGCGCACACGGCCGCCGCGGATCAGCACCACGGAGTGTTCCTGCAGGTTGTGGCCTTCGCCGGGAATGTACGAAATGACTTCGCGGCTGTTGGTCAGACGGATCTTGGCGACCTTGCGGAGAGCCGAGTTCGGCTTCTTCGGGGTGGTCGTGTAGACGCGGGTGCAAACGCCGCGCTTCTGCGGGTTCTGCTCCATCGCAGGGACCTTGCTCTTGGCCTTCTGCGGGACGCGACCCTTGCGGATCAGCTGGTTGATCGTAGGCATGAAGTACTCTTCACCTTGGTTATGGCAACGCCGGAACAGGTGAAGGAAAGACGCCTCATGCAATGGGTCGGCACTGCGCAGCACGAGGCCGCAGCGCATGACGCATCGAATGAGCCGAAAACACTCCACCCAGGCCAACGGCACCGGGTTACTTTGACGGCTGGCATCCCGGCAGGCGCCCTTGCCGATTCGGCAAGATCCAACCCAAAGGGAAAAGGGCCACCCATGGCGGATTACCGCCACTTGCAGCCCCATGCGCACCGGCAATGTTCAGCTCTTTAACTGGCCGGCAGCACGCAAATGCATACCGGAACGAGTGCGCCCCTACGCCAAAGGGCCGATCCGGTCAAGGCAGGCGCCACGACGCAATTACTACCAGCGCGGTTGAGATTTCACTTTGTCACGACGAGGCATGTGATACCATCACCCTTGCAACGCCCGCCCCACGCGCTTGGAGCGCGCAGGCGTTGCCCGGCAGGCACAATCAGGCCGCCGGTACATGGCTGAGAGGAGAAACGCATGGCTTACGTCGATCAGACTGCCCGTCGTCCTTCGCTGCGCATCGGCCTTGCGGTCGGCCTGCTCCATCTGGGGGTGGGCGCCGCACTCCTCACCACGTTCGCGGGCGGCGCGATTACGGCGGTGATCCACCACACCTTACAGGGGAACAACTGGACCTATGTGCCACCCCCGCCGCCGAAACCAGCCCCAACGCCCGAGCGCAAGCCACCGCCAACCGCGCCCACGCATATCGACACCACGCCGCCGGTCATCGACAAGCTGGCCCCGGCCAATCCGCTGCCCCAAATTGGCCCGAGTACGCTGCCGCAGATCGACGACGGACCCGTGGTGATCCGGCCAACCGAGCCGTTCTTCCCGCCGCCGCCCGAACCGCAGCCCCAGGCCACCCCACAGCGCGCCACACCCAAGGGCAATCCCGGCGACTGGGTCACGCGCAACGATTATCCTGGCCAGGCGGTGCGCGAGGGCTGGACCGGCGTAACCCGGTTTCGGCTAACGATCGGCCGCGACGGGCGCGTCGCCGATTGCGCGATCACCGCCAGCAGCGGGCACGATCTGCTGGACGCTACGGCCTGCGCACGCATCGCCAGCCGTGCGCGGTTCGCCGTCGCTACCGATGCTAGTGGTGCGGCCACCACGGGCATCTACCTCGGCTCGATCCGCTGGGAGCTGGATGAATAGAGCCTAGCGCTGAGACAGCAAAGCCCGGCTGCAAGCAGCCGGGCTTTGCTACACGCCTGCCAGACATCAGCCTGGCCTTCAGTCAGCAGTCATTTCAAAGGAAAAGGCCGGCGCCGGGCGTGGCTGGTCAGTTGCGAGCGTGGACTGCGCGACTGCACCCATCGCTGCCTGCCAGTTGAGCATAAGATCGGTCATCGCCGCCAGGCCGCGCGCGGTCAGGCACACGAACGTGCGCCGGCCATCGCGACCATCGTCCTCGCGCTCCACCAGGCCGCGCGCTTCCAGGATGCGCAGCCAGCGCAGCGCCGTGGTGGGCGGAACGTTGGCGCCGATACAGGCGCTGGTCGTGGGCACGCGGCGCGCCTCTGCCGCGGCGATGAACAGGTCGAGCAGGATATCCCAGGTTGGCTCGCCAAACAGGTCTGCCGCCAGGAAACGTTCGCGCCGCCGCCGCGCGGCATAGACTTCGCGAGCCATCGCCAGCGCTGGCGCCGGGATGGCCGGGCGCGGCACACCGGCAGTGGGTGCTGCTGCCATGATCTGCTCGTTTCGAAAGGTCATGCCCTGCACTCCATCACTTCGGCGCGCGGCGGCTCGCATCGATCGCACCGTCATGCCGCCCTCCCCGCTGGAGTCAGCATGGCTGCAGCGATCAGGTCAGCCGCCAGCCATGATAGTCGCCCAGCCGGCGCGCGCGGTGCATGTGCGCGGCCGTGCCAAAGATCAGCAACAGCAGTTGCAACGAGAAGGGAACCTGCGTCATCACCCAGTACGCCTTGCGCACCATGGCCAGTTCCCACAACTTGGCGGCGTGGCCGAGCACGACCAGCGCCTGCGCCGCGCTGACGGCCAATGGCCAGGCGCGGTTGGCGCGCAAGGCCACCCACAGCAGGACGATGAACGCCCAAAGATCGATCACCAGGTGACCGGGATTGACCGCAAACCATGCGGGATCTCCGAAGATTGCGTGGTTGGCAACGTCGAGCGCGAATGTCGCGAGCAGGATCGCCGCCACCGACTGTTCAGGTTCGCCGCCCTTGCGGGCGGCGAACAGAACGGCGCAGGCCAGGAGAATGCGAGGTAGCCAGAGCGAGAGCATCGGCCGTCACATCCTCCATACCCATGCCGGAGACAAGGTCAGGCTGCGTGCGCCAGGGGCGCCATCACCCCACCGGACGCATCGGCCGGATCGACCAGCGTCGCGGTCTTGGGGCATTCGTCATTGCCGCCCATGGTTTCGGCCGCAATGGCACTGAGCCGGCCGTGCACGCGCGCCAATTCGCCACCCGCATCGACCATCGCCTGCTGGCTCTTGAGCAGGCGCATCAGCGCATCCTGCCCGAGGAACGGCGGCAGCCCCGCCTCGCGCCGCGCAGACACCATCGAAGACAGCAGGTTGGCCTGGCGGATCAACGCCTCGTCCAGCGCCGCTTCCGCCTCGTGCAGATCGCGGGTTACGCGCAGTTGCGCCACCGCCGGCGTCATCGCGCCAGCCACTGCGGCCCGAACCGTATTGTTGTGCTTGGTATTGGTCATCGTCATCTGCCTCCACACGACACCACCGGTGCCGTCCCCATGTTGATGCGGAGGAGATCCGACAGGTTAACGATCCACGATCCTGGACAACTGCGAGAACATCGTCAGCCCACCCAGGACGGTGAGGATCAGGACCATCGCGATAAGGGCCATTGCCCCCAGTCGCATCAGCGTCCCGTAAGGTCCGTCGAACATCTCCGGAAGGACACGATGATACCCTTGGTCCATGGTGGCGGACGCTTGCGTGGTGGGATGATCCCCATCATCGCCACCTTCGTCTACCGGGGCTTCGGGCTCGTCTTGTCCTTCGCTGTCCTTGTGCGTCGGAATGATGACCTTGGCGACATCCTGCGAACCATATACGGGTTTTACGGATACCCTGGCAGACCCGGTTTCTTCCAGCAAAAGCCTATATGCCTGAGCCACTTCGCTACGCGAGGTGACGCCCAGCTTGCCCCGTGCCAGCAGAATGCGCTGATCGACCGTATAGGGCGAGATACCCAGTATCCGGGATATCTCCTTCGAGGTCTTGTGCTGGATCAGAAGGTTCAGCACCTCACGCTGCTTGGCCGTCAACGCATCAAGCGGCGAGGAAGAGGAAGGCGATCCGGTCATGACTTGCCTCCCATCCTATCCGCAGCGCCAACTGCATGCCAGCCCGCATCCCACAGGATGCGAATCAGCGCCGCGTCAGGTCGGTGCCCCGTATCGGTATTCATGAACCGGCAAGCATGGTCGATGGCATAGCCCCCTGTAACAATGGTTAACGTAAAAGCCCACCCGCCGGGAGCGCAATCCGATTGCATATCCGCACAGGGCGCCACATATCTTTTCCCATAGGGAGGCCGCAGGCTTGGAGATCCGTCACATGTATGCGCGGCGCAGCGGCAAGGTATTGGCGTTGTGCCGGCTGACGATGGCCGCGATGTTCATGGCGGGTATCGTGTTCTCTCCCGATGTGGCGCTGCGCAATCCCGGCATCACCCGGATACTGGCTGGTGGCTATGTCTTCTGGGTCATCGTCCTCGCCTGCGCGGCCTGGACGGATTGGTGGTATGATTGCCGCCTGGCCCCGGCCGCGCAGGTGATCGATTTCGTGGCATTTGCCGGCGCGATCTATTTTACCGAGCGCCCGCAAGGCGTGCTGACCGGGCCGTTTCTGGTGTTCGGCACGTTTCTGCTGCTGGTTGCCCTGGTGCGCTGGGGCACGATCGGCGTGGCGACGACCGGCATGGGCCTGTTCTTTGCCGCGATCGTGCCGGCCGGGATGCTGACGCTTGGCGGGGCCGCCCCCGATCCGCTGCGCTTCGTGCGTGGGCTGATCTGCATGGTCGTGGTGTCGATGCTGATGCTGTGGCTGGCCAGCCGCCAGCGCGGGCGGCGCGTGGTGACTCTGCCCGAACCAGCCGGCCCGCCCGGCGCGCGCCGCAACCG
>NZ_APCQ01000264.1:0-2186 GCF_000410615.1 Novosphingobium sp. B-7
AGCCAGCAGGGCCTGCGGCA
Organism: Novosphingobium sp. B-7; assembly: GCF_000410615.1. Classification (NCBI taxonomy): domain Bacteria; kingdom Pseudomonadati; phylum Pseudomonadota; class Alphaproteobacteria; order Sphingomonadales; family Sphingomonadaceae; genus Novosphingobium; species Novosphingobium sp. B-7. The sequence goes on from NZ_APCQ01000264.1 coordinate 21, forward strand.
CTGCGCGCAACAGCAGGCGCGCCTGCGTCGCCAGGCGCAGCAGCGCGGCAACCGGGTTCCATTCGGGCGGCAGATCGCCCAGCCCGGCCACCACCCGGCCGGGCATGCGCATCGCCCCGGCCCAGGCATGGTTGATGTCGATACGTTCGAACCCGGCTGCGACGCCGGCTTCCACTGGCAAGGCCAACACGCCCGGCGCCTCGTCCAGAATGCGGCGGGCATCCTCGGGCATGGCCAGGAACCCTTCGGCAAAGACGATCAGTTCATCCTCGGCCGAAACCAACGGCACCAGTGCACGCGCCGCGGTTATGATGTGAAAGCGCGCGCCGCGCTGTTCGGCGACGTGCTGGATCTCGACGATCTCGGCCGAGAGCATTTCGGCATGGACGACGATTCGCGTGGCGCCCAGCGCCAGCGCCAAGCCCAGCTGGTGGCGCGCGATGCTGTGCCCGGCGATCGGCAAGAAACCGGGGTTTCCACCCGATTGGACGGCGCCGTCGCCCGCCAGATCGACCGGCACATTTTCCATCAACGATATGAGCGCGACCCGCAACTGTATGCCTCCTGATCGCGCGCATGGTAGGGCGGCAACCCCGCCGTGCCAAGCGCCCGTCGGGCGTTTCGGATCAGGCCTGATCGGGGCCGATCGGCGCTGGATCTGCTGGCGCCGGATCCTGTGCGCCGGCGCTGAAATCATCCAGCCACATCGCGATCTTGCGCAAGACCGCCGGATCGCCCGGCGCACCGGCCAGCGCCTGTTCCACTAGGCGCATCAAGCCTTGCGCGTGGAACGAGGCAGCCAGGCCTTTGAGCCGCAGGCCGGCCATCGACCAGTTGCCGTCACAACGTGAGCGCCGCATGAGATCGACCTGCCGCCGCGCGCTGTCGAGAAAAGCGCCGCGCAGTTCGGCAAACAGCGCCGGGTCACTGCCCGCCACGGCCGCCAGCTGCGCATCGATCGGATCGCCAAGATAAGCCATGCTGTTGATAGTGTGGCATCAGGGCTTAAGGCGGGTTTAACCGCCCCCCTTTTCCATGATAGAGACGTGGCCATGAATGGGGGACCACGGATCATTCCGATCGAAGCCAACCAGCCGGAAACCGGCGGGCATGGCCTGGCGCTGGATCGTGAACAGGCAGAAACCGCCTTGCCCATTACCCCATCTTTACAGGAATTTGCCGATCAAAGCGAAGACGCTTTCGACGATGCCGCGACGGGGTCACCAGCCCCCTGGCCTTGGGCCTTGGCGGGGGGCCTGATCGCGGTGTGGACGGGCTTTTTTGCCTGGGCCAGCGTTCCTGGACTGGTTGCAGTGCGCAGCCCCGCTGCCTGGGCAGCCGCCACCGGCCAGTGGGCGGCGCCGGTGCTGGTCGTGCTGGTCACCCTGCTGCTGATCCAGCGCGGCAGCGGGCGCGAGGCGCGCCGGTTTTCCAGCATTGCCAGCGGCCTGTCGCGCGAATCAGCGCAGCTGCACCAGCAGCTGGGTGCGATCAACACCGAGCTGGCCCTCGCCCGCGATTTCATCGCCGCCCAGGCGCGCGATCTCGATGCGCTGGGCCGCGTGGCGGCTGACCGCCTGTCTACTCATGCCGACAGCCTGCGCGGGCTGATCCAGGACAACGGCGCGCAGGTCAACGCGATCGCCGATGTGGCGGCCAACGCGCTCGACAACATGGAAAAGCTGCGCAGCCAGCTGCCGGTGATCGCCAACAGCGCCAAGGACGTGACCAACTCCATCGCCAATGCCGGGCGCACCGCGCACGTGCAGCTGGAAGACATGGTCGCCGGGTTCCAGCGTCTGAACGAATTTGGCCTCGCCAGCGAACGCCAAGTGGCCAGCGTGCGGGACCAGGTACAGACCGCGCTGGGCGCGCTGACCGCAGCCGGCGTTGACCTTGCCCGCCAGACCGAGGCGCGCTTTGCCACCTTGGAAGAAGAAGTGAGCAGCCATCGCGCCGCGCTCGACCAGGAAGAGCATGCCGCACTTGCCGCGATCCGCGCCCGCGCCCAGGCGCTGGCCGATACGCTGGGCGAGCAGCGCCGCACCATGGCCAGTGCCGAGCGCGAAAGCCTGGCGGCGCTGGAACAGCGCCTGGCCACGCTGAAGGAAGCCAGCGCCACGCTGGGCGAAGCCGTGGCCGAGCAGGAAAGCGCCGCGCTCGCCA
>NZ_APCQ01000265.1:0-15899 GCF_000410615.1 Novosphingobium sp. B-7
GCCGGCCAGGGCCACTCCGGCCAAGCCCGCGCCCGCCAAGCCCAAGCCTGCGGCCCAGCCCGCGGGGGCCTCGCCGCGTGATGAAGCGACCGCGCAAAAGGACGCGCAGGCCGCATTCGACGCTGCCATGGGGCCGGGCAGCGATCACTGACAAGACGTGCCGACACGGTACGGGCGGGATCACGCCCGCGCGCGAATCGTGCTTTGCGACGCGGCGCTTGTGGCGTATAAGGACGATGTCACCAAAGCTGGCCCCCGTGCTCATGGAGGGGCGCACGTTCACCCGTCTGCGTGGGGAACGTGCCCTTTGTGGTTGACCTTTCCCTGCAAAAAGCTTAAGCGCGCCTTTCACTCGAACGAGAAGGGTCATTTGAAGTCCGGGGCAAGTGCTTGCGCGGGCTGCAATTTGGCGTTTTTGGGCGGGTGTTGTCGCGATGAGATAGGGCGCCAATTTCGATTCGGCGCTCTGTGGAGCAAACGGAGAAACAAGTGGCTCGTATTGCCGGGGTCAATATCCCCACCAACAAGCGCGTGATCGTGGCGCTGACCTACATTCATGGCATTGGCTCGTTCAAGGCCCGCCAGATCGCCGACAAGCTCGGCATCGATCACGCCCGTCGCGTTCAGGATCTGTCGGACGCCGAAGTGCTCCAGATCCGTGAAGCGATCGACGCTGAACACACCGTGGAAGGCGATCTGCGTCGCGAAACCGCGATGAACATCAAGCGTCTGATGGACCTGGCCTGCTATCGTGGCCTGCGTCACCGCAAGGGCCTGCCGGTTCGTGGCCAGCGCACGCACACCAATGCGCGCACCCGCAAGGGCAAGGCCAAGCCGATCGCCGGCAAGAAGAAGTAAGATCAGGCCTTTGAGGCTTTAGATCTTCCCAACGGTTTCTCGACAGGAATTCAGCACATGGCACGCGAACCTCAGCGCATTAAGCGCCGCGAGCGCAAGAACATCACCAGCGGTGTTGCGCACGTTAACGCCAGCTTCAACAACACCATGATCACCATCACCGATGCCCAGGGCAACGCCATTTCGTGGTCGTCTGCCGGCATGATGGGCTTCAAGGGCAGCCGCAAGTCGACCCCGTACGCCGCTCAGGTGGCTGCGGACGACGCCGGCAAGAAGGCCGCCGAACACGGCGTGCGCACCCTTGAAGTGGAAGTGAAGGGTCCGGGTTCGGGCCGCGAAAGCGCCCTGCGCGCTCTGCAGGCGGTGGGTTTCACCATCACTGCGATCCGCGATGTGACCCCAATCCCGCACAACGGCGTGCGTCCTTCCAAGCGCCGTCGCGTCTGACCTGCCTTTTGGCGAGTGGCGCGCGAGGTACCACGCGCGCCACACCCGCCCAATATCTTGACCGGTTGCGGCTTCCTTCTGGCCGACTGCCGGCGCTCTCGAAAAACCCTAGGGGAATTCCATGACTGTCAACATCAAGAACTGGCAGGAACTGAAGAAGCCCAACAATCTCGACATCAAGCCCGGTCACGATCCGAAGCGTCGCGCGACTTTCGTTGCCGAACCGCTTGAGCGTGGCTTTGGTCTTACCCTCGGCAATGCGCTGCGCCGGGTGCTGCTCTCTTCGCTTCAGGGGGCTGCGGTTACGTCGATCAAGATCGAGAACGTGCTGCACGAATTCTCGTCGCTTGCCGGCGTGCGTGAAGACGTCACCGACATCGTGCTCAACGTCAAGCAGATCGCGCTCAAGATGCAGGGCGAAGGCCCCAAGCGTCTTCAGCTTTCCGCGATCGGGCCGGGCGAAGTCAAGGCCGGCGATATCGCCGTGACCGGCGACATCGAGGTGATGAACAAGGATCTGGTGATCTGCCATCTGGATGAAGGCGCGACCTTCAACATGGAACTCACCTGCGACACCGGCAAGGGCTATGTCCCGGCCGTGTCGAACCGCCCGGTGGATGCACCGATCGGTCTGATCCCGGTGGACTCGCTCTACTCGCCCGTGCGTCAGGTGTCCTACAAGGTGGACAACGCCCGCATCGGTCAGGAGCTTGACTACGACAAGCTCAGCCTTTCGGTCGAAACCGATGGCACCGTCACCCCGGAAGACGCCGTGGCTTATGCTGCGCGCATCCTTCAGGATCAGCTGGCGCTGTTCGTCCACTTCGACGACCAGGTGCCGACCGGCCACGTGCCGTCGCTGGCCGGCGTTGCCGCCCATGCGCCGGAAGAAAGCGACGCCAACCAGCTCAACCGCTACCTCCTCAAGAAGGTGGACGAGCTGGAACTGTCGGTGCGTTCGGCCAACTGCCTGAAGAACGACAACATCATCTACATCGGCGACCTGGTCCAGAAGACCGAGGCCGAGATGCTCCGCACGCCGAACTTCGGCCGCAAGTCGCTCAACGAGATCAAGGAAGTGCTCTCGTCGATGGGTCTGCGCCTCGGCATGGACATCCCTGGCTGGCCGCCGGAAAACATCGAGGAAATGGCCAAGAAGCTCGAGCAGGAACTGCTCGGCTGATTGGGTGGGCAGGGCCGGCGCGGAACGCTTTTCCGTACCGGCCTGGCCGCAGCATAGCGCTGCAACCTCGCACGAAAGGGAACTGGCTGCCCCTCAAGTCGGCCTGGATCGGGGTACCTCACACGGCCCCCCTACAAACGGAGAATGAGTTATGCGTCATAAGCTGGGCCAGCGTAAGCTGGGTCGTACCTCGTCGCACCGTATTGCGCTGCTGCGCAATCTGGCCGCCGCCCTGATCAAGCACGAGCAGATCACCACCACCACGCCCAAGGCGAAGGAACTGCGTCCCTACGTCGAAAAGCTGATCACGCTGGCCAAGCATGGTGGCCTGTCGAACCGCCGCCTTGCCCACGCCCGTCTGCTGGACGAAGCGCAGGAAAAGAAGCTGTTCGAAGTTCTGGCCGCGCGCTACGCCGACCGTGAAGGTGGCTACACCCGCATCATCAAGGCCGGCTACCGCGCCTCGGACGCCGCCCCGATCGCCGTGATCGAGCTGGTGGACCGTGACACGTCGGCCAAGGGCCTCGATTCGGGTCCGGTGCTGACTGCCGACGAAGACGAACTCGAAAACGCCTGATCGGGCGGGGCATCGCGCCCCACCATCGGACGAACCGGATCACGGGCGGGGCCGCAAGGCTCCGCCCGTTTTTCGTGCGTTGTGATAGGCTTGCCCGCCCGCTGGCTCCGGCATAGAACGGCCCCATGATCGTATGGCGTTTGGTCAAGGCCGGGGAACACGCGTTGGACGGGGCAGGGGCATTGCGCTTTGGCGGGCGCTATTGCTCGCCCGGCCATCGCATCGTGCATTTTGCCAGCGAGGCCGGCCTCGCCGTGCTGGTCCAGCAAGGCTATCTGGCAGAGCCGGCAGGAACCTGCGAAACGCCGTTCGACCTGGGGTGGACGGAGATTGCCGCCATGGCCGAACGGGTGCCCGATGGGCTTGACCGCGCCGACACGATTGCGTTTGTCGATGCCTGGGCAGGCGCAGCGCGGTCGCTGCTGCTGGCCGTGCGGTCGGCCGTGCTGCCCGAGGCTGACGTCATCCTGATGAATGCCGATCATCCCGCAGCAGGCACAGTGCCACCTCTGACAGTGCGGCCGTTCCGCTTTGCCCAGTGCCTGCACCGCCCGCCGATGCTGGGCCGCTATTCCTGATCGTTGCAAAGTCTGTTGCACTGGGGCGATCCTGCGGTAGTTTCCTGCGAAACCACCCCCCGTCTTGTCAGGATATCGCGATGAAGAACCGCTTGTGGCTGGCCATGGCCGCCCCGCTTGCGCTTGCCACCCCGGTTGCGTTTGCCCAGACGCCGCCCACCCTTGCCAAGGACCAGGCCATGCCGTCACTGCCGCCCTATCCCGCCAGCCCGCAAGTGCCGCTGGTGGAAGACCATTTCGGTGAAAAGGTGTCTGATCCCTGGCGCTGGCTGGAAGCCGACGTGCGCACCGATGCCAAGGTGGCGGCCTGGGTCCAGGCGCAAAGCGCCTATACCGCAGCCTATCTCAAGCAGTTGCCCGAGCGTGCCGCGCTGGAAAAGCGGATGAAGGCGCTGATCGATTACGAACGGTTTGGCCTGCCGCAGCGCCGTGGCGCTTCGGTCTTCTACAGCTGGAACAGCGGCTTGATGAACCAGTCGCAGCTGCTGGTGCGCCCTGCCGATGCGCCGGTGGGCACCAAGGGACGGGTACTGCTCGATCCCAATACCTGGGCCAAGGATGGCGCCACTGCGCTCGATGCCTGGGCGGCATCGGATGACGGGCGCCTGCTGGCCTATTCGGTGCAGGATGGCGGTTCGGATTGGCGGACGGTGAAGTTTGTCGGCGTGGCCGACGGCAAGCCGCTGGCCGACGAACTCAAGTGGGTGAAGTTTTCCGGCCTGGCCTGGCTCGGCAACGATGCGCTGCTCTATTCCCGCTTTGCCGAGCCAAAGGAAGGCCAGGCCTTCCAGGCGCTGAACTATAACCAGACGGTGTGGCTCCACCGCCTGGGCACGCCGCAAAGCGCCGACCAGCCGGTGTTCGCCACGCCCGATCTGCCCAAGCGCGGCCACGGCGCCAGCGTATCGAGCGACGGGCGCTGGGTGGTGATCACCAGCAGCGAGGGCACCGATCCGGTCAACACCGTGCACGTGGCGCGCGTCACCAACGGCAAGATTGGCCCGGTTACCGCACTGATCCCCGATCTCAAGGCGCAGTGGGATTTCGTTGATGGCGTGGGCGATCAGCTTTGGTTCGTTTCGGGCGACGGCGCTCCGCTCAAGAAGATCGTGCGGGTCGATCTGTCGGGCAGCACGCCGCGCTTCGATACCGTGGTGCCCGAAAGCAAGGACAACCTCGAATCCGTCGGCATTGCCGGCAACCGCCTGTTCGCCAGCTATATCCACGATGCCAAGAGTCAGGTTCTGGCGTTCGATCTTGATGGCAAGCCGGCCGGTGCAGTCAGCCTGCCCGGCATCGGCAGCGCCTCGGGCCTGAGCGGCCGGCCCGGCGATCGCCATGCCTATCTCTCGTTCAGCAGCTTTACCCAGCCTGCCACGGTGCTGGCGCTCGATCCCGCCACGGCGAAAACCACCCCGTGGGAGCCGGTGCACCTGACGTTCGATCCGGCCGATTTCCGGGTGGAGCAGGTGTTCTATCCCAGCAAGGACGGCACCAAGGTGCCGATGTTCATCGTCCGCCGCAAGGATGCCAAGGGCCCGCTGCCCACGCTGCTCTATGGCTATGGCGGCTTCAATGTGGCGCTTACCCCATGGTTTTCCGCCGGTTTCATGACCTGGATCGACAGCGGCGGCGCCTTTGCCCTGGCAAACCTACGCGGCGGCGGGGAATATGGCGATGCTTGGCACGATGCCGGCCGGCGCGACAAGAAGCAGAACGTGTTCGACGATTTCATTGCCGCGGGCGAATGGCTGATCGCCAATGGCGTGACGCCGCGCCACGGCCTGGCGATCGAGGGTGGCTCCAACGGTGGCCTGCTGATCGGCGCGGTGACCAACCAGCGGCCCGATCTGTTTGCCGCGGCCAGCCCTGCCGTGGGCGTGATGGACATGCTGCGCTTCGACCAGTTCACCGCCGGGCGCTATTGGGTGGATGACTATGGCTATCCCGAAAAGGAAGCCGATTGGCGCGTGCTGCGCCGCTATTCGCCCTATCACAACGTGCGTTCGGGCGTGGACTATCCGGCCATCCTGGTGACCACGGCCGACACCGACGATCGCGTCGTGCCGGGGCACAGCTTCAAATATACTGCGGCGCTGCAGACCGCCGCGATCGGGCCCAAGCCGCACCTGATCCGCATCGAGACGCGCGCTGGCCATGGTTCGGGCAAGCCGATCGACAAGCAGATCGAGGAAACCGCCGATGTGCAGGCGTTTCTGGCCCATTTCACCGGGCTGACGCCGCGCCCCTGAAGTCTATCTTTGACCGTGCAATCTCTGGCGCCGGCGCTGTGCCGGTGCTAGAGATTTCCGAACAATGACAAGGTTTGGGACAGGATGGCGCAAGGCGCTGCTGGCGGGAACGCTGGCTGGGCTGGTGGCGGGTGGTGGCCAAGCCACCGCCGGCACCGCGCCTGCCCGTGCGCCCTTGGCCGATGGCGCCGTGGAAGGCGCGGTTGACGTTGTCCGCAGTGAGCATGCCGGCACCTCCAGCCAAACCCCGCTAACCCCCACCGTGGCCCCGGGCGCCAGCCTGGTCCTGCCCCGCGAACTCTATCCCCTGGCGCGGCGCGACGCGGTGGTCGACAAGCCGTTTGGCCAGGCCGTGGCCGATCCGTGGCGCTGGCTCGAAGCTGATCTGCGCACCAGCCCCGAGGTGGCAGATTGGGTGGCGCGCGAAAATCGCCTGAGCGGCGCATTCCTCAAGGCTTTGCCGGGCCGCGCCGATTTTGCCGCGCGCATCCGCAGCTTGCTCGATTATCCGCGCGTGTCCTTGCCGCGCAAGGCAGGGCACAGCTACTTCTACTTGCGCAACACCGGCCTGCAGAACCAGTCCCTGCTTTATGTACAGGATGGTGACAGCGGAACGCCGCGCCTGCTGATCGATCCCAATGGCTGGTCGGGCGATGGGACAGATGCGCTGGACCTGTGGGTGCCTTCGCGCAGCGGGCGCTTTCTGGCGTTCGGCCGCCAGCGTGATGGCAGTGATTGGCGCACGCTGGGCGTGGTCGACGCGCGCAATGGCCACATGCTGGACGATCGCCTGGAGTGGGCCAACGATACGCTGATCGGATGGCTGGGCGACGAAGGCTTCCTCTATTCGCGCTATCCCGCGCCGGCCCAGGGGCAGGCCTATCGCGCGGTGCTGGCGGGCAAGGCCGTGTGGTTTCACCGCGTGGGCACGCCGCAAGCGGCCGATGAACTGGTCTTTGCCACGCCCGATCATCCCGAATGGGGGCACAAGGCCTTCGTCACCTCGGACGGCCGCTGGGCGGTCATCACCACCGAGGCCAGCACCGATGCGCGCCGCATGGTCCACCTGGTCGATCTGCGCGGCGATGGCTGGCGGCGCGGCGATTGGCGCGTGCTGCCGCTCGTTACCGATTTCGCTCACGAATGGAAGCCGATCGAGGGGCTGGGCGATCGGTTGTGGTTCATCACCAATTCCGGTGCGCCCAATGGCATGGTCGCCGAACTTGATCTGGCCAATGCCGCGCCGCGCTGGCGGGTGATCGTGCCCGAACGTAGCCAGAGCCTGTCCGGCGGCAACGTGGTGGGGGATCGCCTCATTCTGTCGTATCAGCACGATGGCGCCACGACTGCCGTGGTCACCAATCTGCGCGGCAAGCCGGCGCGGGCGATCACGCTCAACGGCATCGGCGTGGCCTCAGGCTTTGCCGGGCGGCCGGGTGACAACGAAACGTTCTATCAGTTTTCTAGCTTCAACCTGCCGCCCACGATCTTTCGCCTGAATCTGAAAACCGGGCAGGCGACGCCCTTTGCCCAGCCGCGCCTGTCGTTCGATCCGGCAGACTATGTGGTGGAACAGCGCCGCTATCGCTCCAAGGATGGCACGATGGTGCCGCTCTATCTGGTGCGCAGCCGCCGTGCCGCGCTCGCCGGGCAGGCGCTGCCGACGCTGCTCTATGGCTACGGCGGGTTCGATGTGGCGCTCACGCCGGGGTGGTCGCCGGTGCGCATGGCGTGGATCGCCGCCGGTGGCGCTTTTGCCTTGGCCAACATTCGCGGTGGCGGCGAATTTGGCGAGGCGTGGCACGATGGCGGCCGGCTTGCCGCCAAGCAGAACAGCTTCGATGATTTCATCGCCGCGGGCGAATATCTCATCGCCCAGGGCATCACGCCCAAGGGTGGCCTGGCAATCCAGGGCAGCTCGAACGGCGGCCTGCTGGTGGGCGCGGTGGTCAATCAGCGGCCCGATCTGTTTGCCGCGGCCAACCCCGATGTCGGGGTGATGGACATGCTGCGCTTTGACCAGTTCACGGCCGGCCGGTTCTGGATGGATGACTATGGCAATCCTGGCCGTGCTGCCGATTGGCAAGTGCTGCGCGCCTATTCGCCCTATCACAATATTCGCGAGGGCGTGCGCTATCCCGCTATCCTGGTGACCACCGCCGATACCGACGATCGCGTTGTGCCCGCGCACAGCTTCAAATATGCCGCCGCGCTGCAGGCGGCCGATATCGGCCCGCTGCCGCATCTGTTGCGGGTGGAGCAGGGCGCGGGCCATGGCGGCGGCAAGAGCGTGGACAAGGTGATCGCTGGCGGCGCCGATGTGCTGGCGTTCCTGGCGGCCTATACCGGCTTGTCACCCCAACCGCTGGTGCCATCGCCGCCGGCGCCATAGGTTCCCCTTGCAGGGCGGGCAGTGGCTGACTATCCGCAAAGGTGGGACCACAACGGGATCGACCACAATGACCATGTTCGATGATCGCGAGCGCGCGTTCGAAGCCAAGTTCGCCCACGACGAGGAAATGCTGTTCCGCGTGCATGCCCGTCGCAACCGTTTGCTGGGGCAGTGGGCTGCTGAGCGCATGAAGCTGACCCAGGCCGAGGCGGAAGCCTATGCCAAGTCCGTGGTTCATACCGATTTCGAGGAAGCCGGTGACGAAGACGTGGTGCGCAAGCTGCTGGGCGATCTGATCGCTGCTGGCGTCGATGTCAGCGAGGAAGAAATCCGCACCGCACTCGATGCCAAGGCCGTTGACGCGCGCCGCCAGCTGATGGGCGAAGTCTGATGGCGATGGCCGCTGCCGAGATTGAAGCGATGATCCGCGCCGCTCTGCCCGATGCAGACGTGACCATCACTGATCTCGCTGGGGATGGCGATCACTATGCCGCCCATGTCGTTTCGCCCGCCTTTGCCGGGATGAGCCGTGTGGCGCAGCACAAGGCGGTCTATGCCGCACTCGGTGGCCGCATGGGCGGCGTGCTTCATGCCTTGCAACTGACCACCGCTGCCCCCAAATAAGGGGCCGAAAGGAATTCATCCCACCATGTCTACCGAGCAGCGCATCGACGAAATAGTCAAGGGCAACGACGTTGTCCTGTTCATGAAGGGTACGCCGCTGTTCCCGCAATGCGGCTTTTCCAGCCGTGCCGTGGCGATCCTCGAACACCTCGGCGTGGAATATGCCAGCGTCGATGTCTTGCAGGACATGGAAATCCGTCAGGGCATCAAGTCCTATTCCGATTGGCCCACGATTCCCCAGCTCTATGTGAAGGGTGAGTTCGTTGGTGGTTCGGACATCATGATGGAAATGTACGAAGCGGGCGAACTGGCCCAGCTGATGGAAGAGGCCGAGGTGAAGCCGGCCTGAAGGTGCCGCTCCCGGCATGCGATGGCCGGGGCGCAACTTGCTGAACAACGCGGTTTCCCGATCGGGAGGCCGCGTTTTTTCGTTGTATCATGTGGTGTTGGGAACCCCGGGGGAGGCGGAGCCGGGGAGACTTGGGGTGTCCGGCTCCGCCTCTCGAAGAAAGAAGTCTTCGGGGTATGCAAAGCTAAGCACAGAGCGTGCCAGTTTCCGGAAGGGCCATCTTTCAGGGGGATGCCCACACCCCTTACATGGCGCCGCACCGGCCAATTGTAAAATATGCCGACGGTTCTTGCGGGCACTTGGCAAGGCTCGCCAGCAACCGCATGGTGGCGCGATGCCCGATCCGCACCATGCCTCTGAACCGACCAACACTGCCCTGGGAGAACCAGCCGCCACGCTGATCGTGTTTCGCAAGGGCGCGGCAGGCGCGCCGGCGCAGATCCTGCTGGTGGAGCGTTCGGCCCAGTTGCGTTTTGCCGGCGGCGCCACGGTGTTTCCCGGTGGCAAGGTGGATGCGGCCGATCATGCCTTGGTCGCGCAAGGGCCTGGCTGGGCATCCGGGCTGGATGCAGATGATGCCGCCGCGCGCGTGGCCGCCGTGCGTGAAACGCTGGAAGAAACCGGATTGCTCGTGGGCCTGGCGCCTGCCCGGCCGGATGCCGCCGCGCTCGATGCGTCGGGCGCGCAGCAGGCCCGGGCGATCTTGGCGCAGGCTGGGAGCATGGCGCCAGTGCTGGCGCACTTTGGCTGGCAGCTGGATCCCGCCGCCCTGGTGCCATGGGCGCGCTGGTGGCCGCGAGGGAAGCCGGGGCGCGTGTTCGACACGCGGTTCTATCTGGCTGACCTTGGCAGTGGCATGGTCGACCTTGCGGTGGACCGTACCGAAAACTGCCATCTGTTCTGGGCCAGCGCGGCAGAGGCGCTGGCTGCCGCCGCGCGGGGGGATATTCGCGTCATCTTTCCCACCCGGCGCAATCTTGAACGCCTGGCCCTGTTCGACGATTTCGCCACGGCCAGCCAGCACGCGGCGGCCCATCCCGTGGTGCCGATCGTGCCGCAAACCATTCTGCGCGATGGGAAGCCGTGGCTGGCCATTCCCGATGGCCATGGCTATCCCGTGTTGGGGGAACCCTTGGCCGAGGCGCACCGCGCTTGACCGGCGCCCGGCGCACTTGCATCCACATTCGAGAATATCCGGCGGCGTCAAATCGCCAAATCGGATAAGGGCATTTCCTGAGGGCAATACGTATACCCCCCGATGCCCCGGCGCAGGCGGCAGTAATCTGGCGGGCGTAAAACCCAGGTGGAGGTAATCCCCCATGCCCGTTTTACAGCCGCGTCACAGCATCCTGCCCGATCCGCCACCGGCCGATGATGCCCCGGTGCCACGGCTCGTGTCTGGTGAGGAAGAGCCTGTTTTTTCACCGGTTCATGCGTTGCAACAAGAACTGTTGCCGCTGGCGCAGGGCAGCGCGCAGACAGCGGACGCACTTTATCCGCTGTGGCTGCGGGTGGCGATCATTGGTGGCTCTTCGGCGTTCGCCTGGGCGCTGATTATCTGGGGCGTGTTGCGCCTTCACTAGGTGATTCGCCGTCGCTGCGTCAGCTAACGAACCATCTCGGCTGTATCGCTCGCTGACGGCATCTGCGGGCTGTTCCTATCATCCCTGCCATGGACGCCGGATATGCGGCGTCGCCCGGTGTGGGGACCAGCTCAGGTGAATCATCAACACAATGTCGCTGCGCGACCCGAGGGTGTCCGCAATTCCGCCGGCACCTGGCATGGGCCGGCGCTTGCTTTCACCCCCGATCTTTCCGCGGCGCCGCGTGCAGCGCTGGCGCGCTGGCGCCACCCTGCGTCCGATCCGCGTATCGCGCGGGCAGAGGCGTGGACGCGCGCGATCGACGTGATCATGGCCTTTGGCGCACTTGTCGTGTTTTTTCCGCTCATGCTCGCCATTGCCGCGCTCGTGCGGTTTTCGGATGGCGGCCCGGTGCTGTTCCGCCATCGCCGGGTGGGAGCAGGGGGGCGTCACTTCGCCTGTCTCAAGTTTCGCTCGATGTGCGTGGATGCCGATGCGCGGCTGCGCCATGTCCTGGAAACCGATCCTGCCGCGCGTGCCGAATGGGAAGCGACGCACAAACTGCAAAACGATCCTCGGATCACGGCGGTTGGGCGGCTGCTGCGCAAGAGCAGCCTGGATGAGCTGCCCCAGCTCATCAACGTTCTGCGTGGGGATATGAGCCTGGTGGGGCCGCGGCCGATCGTTGATGCCGAAGTCGTGCGCTATGGGCGTCATTTTGCCGCCTACTGCGCGGTGCGACCGGGGGTGACAGGCCTGTGGCAGGTGGCGCGCCGCCACGATACCACCTATCGCCGCCGCGTGGCCTGTGACCGGCTCTATCGCCGGGCTCGCTCGTTGCGGCTCTATTTCCGCATCCTGATCCTGACAGTGCCGAGCGTAATTCTGGCGCGCGGCGCGTATTGACGGATTGGGCAAGCTGATCGTTTAACGGAAAACGCAAACGGGAGAAGCGCCTGCTGGTGCTTCTCCCGTCACGCGTAAGTAAACGACAGCAACCAAGAACGCTTGGTGAATTATGTTCTGATCAAAAGATGATCAGCGCCAGTCCGATCCAGAAAACCTGGCTCAACGCCAAGCCGATCAGCAATCCCTTGGCGGCGGCGGTGCCTTCGCCAGCAGGGGCATCATGGAACGAGACGAAACCATCTTCGCGGAAAGACTGAGTAGACATCCTGCAACCCTTTTAACCAGTGTTCTTGGCCTTGGCGGCAGCAACCGCCGTTACCAAATTCAAACGCGTTTCAGGGCCAGCTTGTTCCCGCTTCGCTCCTGTTGATACGGCCGTTGATAAGGGCGTTTTTCCCGTCCCGCCTGACCGTCCTGCAAAGGCTTTTCATAGCAGCGATTGGTTGTAAACCCGTGAATACCACCGTTTTTACACACGATTGCAGCGCAACAGGTCCGCTGTTGCGTCGCACGGGGCGGCCATGGGTATGATGACTTTGGTTCTTGCTGCGCTGCACCCGGTCTGCGTTGCACTGCAACGTTGATGATGGCTTGACAGCGCAGCCAAGGCGGATGGCGCGCGCGCGCGCCGACATGTCGGCTTTGCTGTCGTTAAACTGAAACAAAAACAGCGGTCTGACGGGGTGCTTGGAGGGTTGTTGAGATCGCATCAGTTGCGCTGGGCCGAGGCACAGGCGCGACCGGCTGCAAAACTCCGCGCCGTAACGCCGGTGGTGTCGATTTTGCCGGTGCGAAGATGCCGAAATGGCACCATGGCGTGGCAAACCCGTAGCAGGCGGCAGGCCGATTTCTTGCACTGCAAAAATGCAATTTTTTCGATGAATTGCGCCGACGTGCCGATCTTGCCCGGCTTCCGCCCCACAATCGACGCGGCTTAGTCTCTCGGTAACGGAGCCAACGCGCGTGGACCGGCTGCATCGCGGTCTTACGACGTAGGGGAAATCCACCAGGGGGACCGCGTCAGAGCATGCTGCGAATCCATGTTGCCATCGCCACCGTTGGCCGCGCCAGTCTGGCGCGCCAGACGATCGATCTTCTTGCCGGGCAATCGCGGCAGCCCGATGGCGTAATCGTCGTCGGCGCGGCGCCAGCCGATCTTGCCGGTATCGCGGATAGCCCGCTGACGCCCGAACTGGCCTTGGCCGAACGTGGCCTGTGCCGCCAGCGCAACCGCGCGCTCGATTTGCTCGCCGGCCGGGCCGACGTGGTGATCTTCTTCGATGATGATTTCGTAGCCGCGCCCGATTACCTGGCGGCGGTCGAACGCCTGTTTCTCGCCCACCCCGATGTGGCCGGGATCACCGGCAATCTGGTAGGTGATGGTGTGCGCCACGGCGGCTATGGCATTGCCCAGGCCCAGGCGATGATCGCCGCGCAGACCCTGCTGCTCGATCCTGCGATCATCCCGCGCGAGGCTCTCTATGGCTGCAACATGGCGCTGCGCATGGCCCATGTCGGCAATCTGCGCTTTGACGAGGCGCTGCCGCTGTATGGCTGGCAGGAGGACATCGATTTCACCATGCGCCTGTCCCGGCACGGGCGACTGGTATCCACCGGGCTGGTTTCGGGCGTGCACCTGGGGGTGAAGGGCGGGCGCACCTCGGGCCGGCGCCTGGGGTATTCGCAGGTGGCCAACATCGTCTACCTGCGCCGCAAGGGCACCATGCCCGGCCCGCTCGGGCGCAAGTTGCTGTGGCGCAATGTCCTGGCCAACCTGCTGCGTGCGCCGTTTCCCGAGCCCCATGTCGATCGCTGGGGACGCCTGCGCGGCAATGCCCTGGCGCTGGCGGACCTGTGGCGCGGGCGGATCGATCCGCGCAAGATCGAAAGCATGTGATCCGGTGCGAACGATCGCATTCAATGGCAAGTTTCGCGCCGGCAAGCACAATGGGGTGTGGCGCGTTTCGGATCGCCTGATCCGCGAGGTGGACAGCCTGCTGGCCGCCATGTCTTCCGCTGCTCGCCCCGATGTGCGGCTGATCGTGCCCGCCGGGTGCCCGGCGGCCGATCCCTATGCGGCCATCCGGGTGGAGGAAGACGTGCATGGCCCCAGCCAAAGCTGGGAGCAGCGCCGCCTGCCCGCGCTGGCGCGGGGCAGCCTGCTGGTCAACCTCGCCAACCTGGCGCCGGTGCTGCATCGGCCCAAGATTACCATGCTGCACGATGCGCAGTTCTGCCGGCCAGACTGTTCCTATCCCTGGCGCCAGCGCATGGGCTATCGCCTCCTGGCGCCGCTCATGGCCCGGTCCAGCAACCTGGTGCTCACCGTGTCTGACTATTCGCGCCGCGATCTGGCCGGATATGGCGTGATCGGCGCTGGGCGCGTGGAAATCGTCCACAACGGCGCTGATCATATCCTTGAAGTGGCGCCCGATCCTGCCGCCCTGCCGCGTCTGGGCCTGGCGCCGGGCGAATACCTGCTGATGTTTGGCAGCGTAAAGGCCTACAAGAACAATGCCGTGGTATTCGAAGCCCTCGAACTGGCCAATGCCGCACACTGTGCTGGGCAGGGTTGGCCACCGCGCCGGCTGGTCATCGTTGGGCCAGGGCGTGAGGCATTGCTGGCGGTGGGCCTGCGCCCCCCCGCTGATGCCGTATTCGCTGGGGGCTGCGACGATGCGGCGTTGCGCGCGCTGTATGAAGGCGCCCAGGCGCTGCTTTTCCCCTCGCGGACAGAGGGGTTTGGCCTGCCGCCGGTTGAGGCCATGTTGTGCCGCTGCCCGGTCATTGCCGCGCCCTGTGGCGCCGTGCCCGAAGTGTGCGGCGCGGCGGCCTTGATGGCCGATCCCGATGATCCCACGGCCTGGCTGGATCAGATCGCCGCGTTGGAACAGGCCGACACGCGCGCCACGATGGTGGCGGCCGGGCTGGCCCGTGCTGGCCGCTACACCTGGGCAGGCGCGGGGCGCACGTTGCTCGATCTGTTGATCGCCTGCGCGGCATGAGGCCGGCGATGAACGAG
Organism: Novosphingobium sp. B-7; assembly: GCF_000410615.1. Lineage (NCBI taxonomy): Bacteria > Pseudomonadati > Pseudomonadota > Alphaproteobacteria > Sphingomonadales > Sphingomonadaceae > Novosphingobium > Novosphingobium sp. B-7. Next base: position 14,775 of record NZ_APCQ01000265.1, read on the forward strand.
GCTTTTTCTCCCTCCGTCCACCGCGGCCTGCCAATGCGGATCGCCGGGTGGTGGCGTGGCGGCAGCTTCACGGCGGTGATTGCCATGGCCGCGCGGGCAAGCAGCCAGTTGGCGCTGCTCGGCGTAACGCTGGTGGCCACGCGCACCCTGGCACCGGCCGATTTCGGCGTATTCGCGATTGCTGCCGCGTTCCTCACGCTCTCGCGTACCATGCTCTATACCGGGCCGTTCGAATACGTGCTCAAGGCGCCCGAGGCAGACAGCGCCACCGTCGTCAGCGCGGGCCTTGTCGCCAACGTCATCGTCGCGCTGGGCTGGGTACTCCTGCTGTGCGGCTGTGGCCTGGCCGCGCCGTTCGTGTTTCGCGGTTCGGGCGTGGCCCTGCTGCTGTTCTGCCTTGCCCCGTCCAACCTGCTGGCGGCCCTGGCCGGTTGGGAAGAGGCCATGCTGCTGCGCGGCCAGCAGGTGCGCCGCTATTACGCGATTACCGTGATTACGGAAATTGCCGCTGGCCTGGGCGCTGCCGTCTTGCTGCTGATGGGTTGGGGCCTGTGGGCGCTGGTGGCGCAGGTCTATGCCCGGCTGGCGATCTTCATCGTGGCCTATCGTGCCGTTCTGGTGCTTCCCCGCCTGGCCAGGCCTTCCGCGCAGGAAACCTGGCGCGTGCTGGCGTGGTCGTGGAGCCGGTATGGTTCTGTCATGGTCGGTTTCCTGGCCAACTACAGCGGAGACCTGCTGCTGGGCGCGGTGTTTTCGCCGGCGGCCTCGGGCCTTTATCGCGCCGGGAATCGCGTGGTTTCCGCGCTCGCCGATATGTTCGTGCAGCCGGCCGGGCTGCTGGTCACCACCGGCCTTGCGGCAGAGCGGGCGCGGGGCAGGGCAGGCGATGGCAGCTGGTTGCCGCTGTCTGGGCTGTTCGGCGCGCTGTGCTGGCCGGCGCTGGCAGGGCTTGCCGTTGTCGCTGACGAGATTGCCCCGGTCATGCTGGGGCCGGCCTGGGCCGGTGCAGGGCCGATCATCGCGGTGTTCTGCGTGGCGCGCATGGCGGCCTTGCCGATTGCGGTGGCCTCGGCCGTGCTGGTGATCGAGGATCGGCAGCATCGGGTGCTGTGGGTACAGTCCGTG
>NZ_APCQ01000266.1:0-11045 GCF_000410615.1 Novosphingobium sp. B-7
CCAGCGCCGCGCGCCCAAGGCCAAGGCCGCAGCCGGCGGTGACGCCCTGCTCGCCGATGATGACGATGGCGCCGATGATGACGCGCCGCCGTTCGATACCCGCGCGCCGGTGATCCCGGCGGATGCTGCCGCGCCCCGCCGCCCTACCGAGATCAGCGATCCGCAGCGCACCCCTGCGCCTGCGGCCAAGGCGCAGGCCCGGCAAAGCGACCTGTTCGACAAGTTCGCGCTACCCGCGATCGACATTCTCGAGGAAATTCCCGCCTCGGCCCAGCCCAAGATCGACAAGCTCGCGCTGGAACGCAACGCGCGCCTGCTCGAAAACGTGCTCGACGATTTCAACGTCAAGGGCGAGATCACCGCCGTGCGCACCGGCCCGGTGGTGACGATGTACGAGCTCGAACCCGCGCCCGGCATCAAGGCCAGCCGCGTGATCGGCCTGGCCGACGATATCGCCCGCAACATGAGCGCGGTGTCGGCACGCGTCTCGGCCATTCCCGGCCGCACCGTGATGGGCATCGAATTGCCCAACCAGATCCGCGACATGGTCTCGTTCCGCGAGTTGGTGGCGTGCGACAAGTTCGTCAATGCCAAGGGCCTCTTGCCGATCATCCTGGGCAAGGACATTGCCGGCGAACCGATCGTGGCCGATCTGGCCACCATGCCCCACCTGCTCGTCGCCGGCACCACCGGCTCGGGCAAGTCGGTGGGCTTGAACTGCATCCTGCTGTCGCTGCTCTATCGGCTTACCCCGGCGCAGTGCCGCATGATCCTGGTCGATCCCAAGGTGCTCGAACTCAAGTCCTACGACGATATCCCGCACCTCCTCTCGCCCGTGGTGACCGAGCCGGCCAAGGCCGTGCGCGCGCTCAAGTGGGCGGTCGAGGAAATGGAGCGGCGCTATCGCCAGATGTCGTCGATTGGCGTGCGCAACCTGTCGGGCTTCAACGAAAAGGTCCGCGCTGCCCAGGCCAAGGGCAAGCCGCTCGGCCGCCGCATCCAGGTCGGCTTCGATCCCGAGACCGGCGAGGAACTGTTCGAGGAACAGCAGCTCGAATACCAGGTGCTGCCGCAGATCGTGGTGATCGTCGACGAACTGGCCGATCTCATGGTCAGCGTCGGCAAGGAAATCGAAGTCCTGATCCAGCGCCTCTCGCAAAAGAGCCGCGCCGCCGGCATCCACCTGATCATGGCCACGCAACGCCCCTCGGTCGATGTCATCACCGGCGTGATCAAGGCCAACTTGCCCACGCGCATTTCCTTTGCCGTGACCAGCCGCATCGACAGCCGCACGATCCTGGGTGAACAGGGCGCCGAACAGCTGCTTGGCAAGGGCGACATGCTCTACAAGCCCAGCACCGACCCGATCAAACGCGTCCATGGTCCCTTCGTCAGCGACGAGGAAGTGGAGCGCGTGGCCGATCACTGGCGCGGCCAGGGCAAGCCGGAATACGTCGATTCGGTCACCGAGGAACCCGAGGAAGGCTCGTACGGCTTCGACGAACTCGACACCTCCGACAATCCCGAAGACCGCAAGTATCGCCAGGTCTGCCAGCTCGTGTTCGAAAGCCAGAAGGCCTCCGCCAGCTGGATTCAGCGCCAGATGGGCGTGGGCTACAACACCGCGTCCAAGTGGGTCGAACGCATGGAGCAGGATGGCCTGGTCGGCCCGGCCAACCACGTCGGCCGCCGCGAGATCTACCGCGACAAGGATGGCAACCCGCTGTAACCCCGGATGGCTTGCAATGCCCGGTCACCGGGCAATGGCCCTTCGACAAGCTCAGGGCGAACGGCCTGGGAAAAGGCTTGTTACCCGTTGGGGATGCTTTCGGGCCATAGATCCTCCCCGTCACCGACGGGGAGGGGGTCCGCCCGCGCAGCGGGTGGTGGAGGGGTGTTCCCTCAGGCCGCCCGCAGCGCCACGGTCGCCTCGCCGACCAGCGCGGTCACCTCTGCCTCGGTCAACACCCGGCGCGGGTCATAGCCCAGGCCCAGGCGCGCAGTGCGGCGCCAGGCATCGCAGAACAGGCCCTTGTTGGGGCCAAACGCCCGCAGCACATGGGCAGCCAGGCGCGGCGGCGCGTCGGGCGCATAGGCGCGTGAAAACAGCGCCATGTCGGCCACCCACGGCCCGATCATTACCCAGCCATGGTCATCGGCCACCACTTCGCCCGCCACGCTCAGCGTGCCTTCGACCACCATGATCGGCGCATCGAGGGCACGGGCCAGGTGCACGGCATAGGCAGCGCCCAGCATCGGCGCGGTCACGTCCTTGCCCGCCATGACCTTGAGCACGTCCTGCGCGCGGGTGGCCATCAGCGCCTTGTCGTCCTCGCTCGGGCTCCACGCCTTGAACGTGCGCGCGGTTTCCCACGAATGGCTGGCGGCGATCAGGCGCGAAAGGCGGGTCAGGGCAAGCGATGCGGTCATGACCGCGGCCCTTAGGCGCAAAGCGGTCCTAGGCAAAGGGGGACTGGATCACTTGCCCTGCTTGCCCACGATCACACCGCCCACGGGAATATTGCTGCCACCCTTGGGATCGCGCATCCCAATGAGCCAGGTCGCATAGAATTCTTCAGCATGCGGACCGGTGAACTGCCCCTTGATCGAACCGCGGGTGTCGCCGCTGAATGGCAGGTTGATGATTTTGTCAAAGGTGCCCGCAAACGTTGCCTTGCCTGCGTCGCCCGTGCCGGAAAAAGCATAGGCGCCAAGCGCGTAGGACGTTCCGGTATCGCGGTCTGTCGCCACGGGGTTGAGCGTGCCGGTCAAGGTTGCCGCGCCGAAGTTGTACGCCATGCGCGCGTCTCCGCTGATCGCATAGGGCCGGGTGTTGCCATCAGACGGAACCCCGGAATAGCCCAGGATTACGCCATTGTATGTAGCGCTGCCGCTGCTCGGCACCGCCGAAGCCGGCGTCGCCTCGCCAAAGCCATAGGCGAAATCGGTGTAGGGGAATGTGGAGGATTGCGACGGTGCCAATACCGTTTCAGACGTGCCAAAGCCGGTATAGGTCAACGCAATCAGCGGATTGCTGGGGCCGGGGCGCGAAACGCGCAGCGTGCCCGCGCTCAACGAACTCGCTTGCGCCGTAACGGAATAGGCATCGTACGTGGCGTCGCTGTGCGCCGCGTCGCGGATCGCGGGCGTGAGCGCACGTGGATTTCCTGAATATCCGTCGATCCCGGCACGTATCGTCAGCGCCTTCTGCGTTTCGGAATAGGTAATGTACAACGAGCGCGTTGTCAGGTTTTGCTGGTCCCACCGTGTCGAGCGGCCATAGCTGACGGCCACGGCTGCCCCGCCCAGGTCTTCGTTGATTACCAGGTTCGCCAAGCCATTGTTGGATGGCATCGTCGCGGTGTCGCGGCCCAGGATCGTGCCGCTCGCCACCACGTTGTCGTAAAGGTTGGTGTTCCAGACCGCGCCGAACTCTTCATGATGGGGGCCATAGAAACGGCCGTCGATCGCCCCCGGCCGCGCGCCGAAGTTGAAGCTGCCGGAAAACGTCGTGCTACCTGCTTTCAGCTTTGCCTGTGACGTCCAGTTTAAAGTGCCTTCATACAGGCTATTTCTGTAACGATCGATCGTGCCGCTGCCAACCAGGCCGCCGCTGGCGAAATCCACCTGGAAGCGACCGCCGCCTGTCAGCACATAGTTTTGCTGAGGATAGCCGGCCTGCCCATCAAGGCGCACACCGAATGTGGCCGTCCCGGTGGTCGGCATGGCCGATGCGGGCGTGGGGACGCCATAGGTGAAATAGTCCATGGTCGTTGTGGCGTTCGGCCCATCGGTCTGCGTCCGTTGCCACAGGCCGGCACCGACATAGCGGAAAAGGGGTGCGTCGGGCGTGCCGGGATCGGTCGTATTCGTGCTGAGCGACAGTGTCTCCGTCAGCGCGCCTTCGCTGCGCTTGTAAACCGTGGCTGCGGCATTGCTGAGCGTGGCATCCTTTTGCGCCGGTCCGAAATCCTGTGTCCGCCCTTGCGTGGCAATCGTGTAGGTCTGCGTGGATGCCTTGTATTCGATCGTCAAAGGCTTGCTTGTAACCGTGTTCGGCTGGGCGGACGTGATCGGTTGATAGGCCGTCTGGGTTTTTGCATCGTTGACGAAGGCCTCGCTGACCAGGCTGCCCACCAGATCGTCGTTGGTCGGCTTGGGCGGGGGAGAAGGCGGCGGGTTGGGAGAGTTTGTGCTGGCAACGCCACCGCCATCGCCACACGCGGCGAGCAGAACCGCCAACGCAAGTGCCGAATACCGTGTCGCTCTGCAACACCGTTGGAGACCAGCGCGCACCATGATTCGATCCTTGTCAAAAAACAGAATAGATCCAACTTGGCGCTATAATACGCTATTTTACATATTGTTCCAGCAATGCTTTACGCCTGAGAGTAAAAGGGCGCTGCCACTTCTGCAGGAACGCGAACCAGGCGTCCGCTGCTTTTATCGATCAGGGCCCACGTCGTGCGCGCGCTGACGATCACTTTGCCGGCCGCGTTGGCGAAATCGACGCAGCGGTCGAACCGCGCGCCGTGGGGCGGATCGGGAATGAAGGTGGTGGCCACTACGCTCTCGCCTTGGCCAACATTGCCGCGATAGTCGATCTCGTGCCGGGTCACCACCCAGACATAGGCCGCCACGTGTTCCGGTGGCGCCACCGTTTCCCAATGCCGCGTGGCGATCTGTTCCATCCAGCGCACCCAGACCGCGTTGTTCACATGGCCCAGCTCGTCGATATGCTCGGGCAGGGCGGTGAACGTGCAAGAAAACCGTGCCGTCATGATCAGGCGCCCACCAGGTGCAGCACGATCTGGCGGCGATGCGCCATGCGGCGATGCTCGCACAGGTAGATGCCTTGCCAGGTGCCAAGCGCGAGCTGCCCACCGACAAGCGGGATCGACAGGCTCACCCCGGTCAGAATGCTTTTCAAATGGGCCGGCATATCGTCCGGGCCTTCATCGTCGTGGGCATAGGCGGTGCTTTCCGGTGCCAGGCGATCGAGCCAGCGCACGATATCGCCACGCACCTCGCGCGCGGCATTTTCCTGGATGCACAGCGAGGCCGAGGTGTGGCGGCAGAACAGCGTGAGCAGCCCGCTGTCCATGCCCTGGGCCGCCGCCCACTGCGCGGTTTCGCGGGTGAAATCGTGCAGGCCGGGGCCGGGCGTATGCAGGGTCAGCGTGGTGCTGGCCTGGCGCAGCGGCGCGGCGTGCACCGCGTCGGCGGGGTGAAGGGCTTGGCTCATGACCGCATCAGCCTGGCATGGGGCGCGGACCATGTCACCCCGGTTTTGCGCGGTACGATAAAAAATGAGAATCATTATCAACATGGTTGATTATGAAAATCACTCGCAATAAAGCGCTACCCATCCGGATCGGGCGCCGCTGCCCGATCCGAGCAAAGGGGAAAAATTCCATCATGATCAATGCATCCCGGTCTCGTCGCGCGTCACCCATGCCAAGCGGGCACGTGCCTGCCACCTCGCCCTTGCGTCCCGCATTTCTCGCCGCCGGCTGTATCGGCGTGATCGCCGCCATGCCGGCCCAGGCCCAGGATGCCGCGCAAACCGTGCTGGGCGGGGTGACCGTGACCGATACCGCGATCGCGCAAGCTCCGGTCAAGGTAGAGCGGGCGGAATCGCCCAAGTACGTGCGCCCGCTGCTCGATACGCCGCAGACCGTCACCGTGGTCGGCCGCGCGGTGATCGAGGCGCAGAACCTGCTGTCATTGAAAGATGCGCTGTCGATCCTGCCCGGCATTACCCTGGGCGCGGGCGAAGGCGGCGGCGGCTATGGTGACAGCATCAATCTGCGTGGGCAGAGCGCCAATACCGATATCCAGATCGATGGCGTGCGCGACAGCGCGCAGTATTCCCGCAGCGACCTGTTCAACATCGAACAGGTGGAAGTGACCAATGGTGCCAATTCGGTGTTCAGCGGCTCGGGCTCGATCGGCGGAACGGTCAACCTGGTCAGCAAGCGGCCCAAGGACGAAACCAGCACCACCGTGCAGGGCGGGGTGGGCACGGCCAATTACTGGCGCGGCACGGTGGATAGCAACTGGCAGCTGGGCAGCGAGGTCGCCGTGCGCCTCAACGCCATGGGCCACAGCGCCGATGTGCCCGGCCGCGATTTCGAATACAGCCGCCGCTGGGGCGTGGCGCCGTCGGTCAAGTTCGGGCTGACCGGCGATACCAGTTTGACGCTGCTGTATCTGCACCAGCGTGACAAGAATATCCCGCAATATGGCGTGCCTTATTACGCGGTTTATGGCGGCTTGCTGCCCGGCGCCAGCTATGCCGGCTATTACGGATACAAGAACTACGATCGCCAGGAACAGACGGTGGACCAGGCCACCGCCATCCTCGACCACCGCTTTTCCGATGCGGTCTCGATCCGCAATCTGGCACGCTACCAAAAGGTCAAGCAGGATACCTTCGTCGATCCGCCGCAGGGTGCCTGGTGCCTGGCCAACGGTACGCTGGCCAATTCGACCGGCGCGGCCACGGCCTGCTCATCAACCCAGGCTGCGGGCACGTTCTACCCCAGCGGCCCGCGCGGGCTGTTCCGCCTGACCGACACCTCGATCTGGTATGACCAGGTTGATCTTTCCGCCAAGGTCTCCACCTTCGGCCTTGAACACACTCTGGCACTGGGCGCGGCATACTCGCAGGAAGATTATGACATCGATTCCGGCAACGGGTTGCGCAATGCCAATGGCACCACGCCCACACTCGATGCGATCAACATCGCCAATCCCAATGCCATCTATACCGGGCCGGTAAACTACATCACCACCGCCATTGCCCATGGCTCCACCCGCAACATCGCGCTCTATGCGTTTGATGCCGTCAAGCTGGGCGGCGGGTTCGAAGTGAATGGCGGCATTCGCTGGGAAAACAACCGCGCCCGCTATCGCAGCGATACCGTGGCGGTCAGCGGCGCGGTGACCACCGGCGCGCCGCAGAACAACACCGACGACTTGTTCAGCTATCGCCTGGGCCTGGTCTACAAGCCGGTGGCCAACGCCAGCCTCTATGTCGCCTACGGCAACAGCAAGACACCGGCCTCGTCCACCGTGCGCAGCGGTTGCGGCGTGACCAGCACGACTCTGCTGGGCGACCCCTGCAACGTTGCCCCGCAAACCGCCGTCAATTTCGAACTGGGCGGCAAGGTCGATCTGGCGCAGGGCAAGCTGCAATTGACCGCTTCGGTGTTCCGCAACGAGCGCACCAACTATCCCGTCGCCGCCAACGATCCGCTGGTCGGCACCACGAACGTGCTCGACGGGCGCAGCCAGGTCGATGGCGTGTCGCTGGGCCTGTCGGGCAAGATCACGCCCGCCTGGACGATCTTTGCCAACGCCATGTACCTCGATGGCGTGATCAAGCAGTCGATCTCGAATTACTGCAAGAACCACCTGGGCGCCACGCAGACGCTGCCCACGGGCGGTAGCGTGACCTGCCCCACCAGCGACGTGCAGGCCGGCAACCCGGTCACCAACACGCCACGCTGGTCGGGCAGCCTCTACACCAGCTATCACCTGCCGTTCGGGCTGGAGGTGGGCTATGGCCTCACCTACCAGGGCAGCTGGTATCTCACCAATTCCACCGGCGCGCCGATGTACAAGGCGCCGTCATACCTCACCCACCGCATTTCGCTGGGTTACAAGCTGGACAACGGCCTTTCGGCACAGATCAACGTGCAGAACCTGACCGACGAGAAGTACTACACGTCGATCCGCAACAATGGCTGGGCCGTGCCGGGTGAAGGGCGCTCCGCGGTGCTCACCCTGGGCTATGCGTTCTGACCCACAAGAAAGGGGGCGATCATCTCGCCCCCTTCGTTGCTCAATCGGCCCAATAAAGCTTGGTCGGATTGTCGATCAGCAGCTTGCGCTGCAATTCCTCGGTCGGCGCGATGCGCGGGATCATGTCGACCAGGTGCCCGTCATCGGGAATGGCATCCTGCATGTTGGGATGCGGCCAGTCGGTGCCCCACAGCACCCGGTCCTGATAGTCCGCCACCAGCGGCGCCACCGCATCGGCAAAGGCATTCCACGGGTCCCCTGATGGGTCGAGCCGGTCGGGGCAGGTCGCCTTGAACCAGATATCGGGCCGCGAATCGAGGAACGCGCGAAACGCCTTCATGTCGGCCCCGTCGGGTCCCTGGGTCACGTCAGGCCGGCCCATGTGGTCGATCACCAAGGGCACTGGAATGGCGTCCATGAACGGGCGCAGTTCGTCCAGGATATCGGCCTCGAAATAGATCACCACGTGCCAGCCAGCGGGCAGGCGCTTGGCCACGTCCAGGAACTTGTCCTTGGGCGCATCATCCACCAGCCGCTTCAGGAAATTGAAGCGGATGCCACGGATGCCGCCCACGTGCAGCGCGGCGAGATCAGCCTCGGAAATCGCCGGATCGACCACGGCCACGCCGCGCGCCTTGCCTTGGCTCTTGGCAATGGCATCGAGCGTGGCGGCATTGTCGGTGCCATGGCAGCTCGCCTGGACGATCACGTTCTTGGCAAAGCCCAGGTGATCGCGCAGCGCAAACAGCATATCCGGCCCGGCGTCTTCGGGCAGGTACTTGGCCTTGGCGCTGAACGGAAACTGCGCCATCGGGCCAAACACATGGCAATGCGCATCAATCGCGCCGGCCGGCGGCGTATAGCGCGGCTTCGACGGGTTGCCGTGCCAGGAAATGATACGGTCGGTCATGGTCTTGTCCTTGAAAACCGGGCTTCGACACGCTCAGCCCGAACGGCAACCTATTTGAAATCTCGCACGCCGTTCGCCCTGAGCCTGTCGCAGGGCGAGAAGCACACGTTCACCCGAACACCACCCCATCCATCAGCTTGCGCGCGGTGCGCAGCAGGGCGGCGGTCTTGACCGCGCCGCTCTCGTCTACCTCCAGCACGCAGCTCATTTCGCCGGTGGGATGCTCCACCGACAGGGTCTTGCGGCTGCCTTCGCCCACTTGCGCGACCTCGGCCGCCGGAGAGCCTTCGAGCAGGCAGGCCGTCGCCACCGACACCGCGCCCAGCACGCCGATCGTGGCATGTGCGCGATGCGGGATGAAGCTGCGCACCGTGATCGCGCCACCGTGCTTGGGCGGGGCCACCAGCATCATCTTGGGCACCGACTTTTCCTTCACGTCGCCCAGGTTCATCAGCGGGCCCACTTCCAGCCGGATCGCCTCGATCCGCGCTTTCAGGTCGGTCGCATTGTCCAGCCATTCGCGGTCTTCATAGCCGGTGATGCCCACGTCTTGCGCCTTCATCACCACGCAGGGCATGCCATTGTCGATCAGCGTCACGGCCACGCCTTGGATCGTATCGGCCACGTTGCCGGTGGGCAGCAGCGCCCCGCACGAGGAACCGGCCGTATCGCGAAATTCCAGCGGCACCGGGGCATGGGTGCCGGGCACGCCATCGATCGCGGCCTGGCCGGCATAGCTGACCGTGCCGCCCGGAGTCTGCACCGTCGCCACGGCCACTTGCCCGGTGTTTTCCATGAAGATCGCCACGCGGGTTTCATCGCCCGTCGCCGCCACCAGCCCGCGCTCGATCGCAAACGGGCCAACGCCCGCCAGGATATTGCCGCAGTTCTGCGCGTCGGTCACGATCGCCTGGTCGACGAAGACCTGCAGGAACAGGTAATCGACATCGATCCCCTCGCGCGTGGACTTGCTCACCACGGCCACCTTGCTGGTCAGCGGATCGGCGCCGCCCATCCCGTCGATCTGGCGCGGATCGGGCGAGCCCATCACCGCCAGCAGAAAGGCATCGCGCGCCGCCACGTCGGTGGGCAGATCGCTCTTGAGGAAATAGCCGCCCTTCGACGTGCCGCCGCGCATCCACATGCAGGGGGCGGAAAAACCGGTGGTCATGAACAACACTCCTGCCGTCAATGCTCCCCCTCCTCTTCAGAGGAGGGGGGCGGGGGGTGGTGGAAATCTGGCGTCAGGCCCCGGGACCCCCCCCACCCCCCCCCTCGGAAGAGGAGGGGGCTAGTTGCGTTAAAGCCTCAAACGTACTTCAAGCCTTCCTTCTCCAGCCGCTCGCGCATCTTGTACATGTCGAGGCCGAGCACGCCGTTGGCCAGCTTCTCGCGCTTTTCGCCTTCGTTGGCTTCGCGCGCCTGCGCGGCTTTCAGCACCTCGGCGGCCTTGGCGCGGGGCACCACCACGACGCCATCGTCGTCGGCCACGATCACGTCGCCCGGGTTCACCGCGCAATTGGCGCAGACCACCGGCACGTTGACGCTGCCCAGCGTGTTCTTGACCGTCCCTTGCGCGTAGATCGCCTTGGACCACACCGGGAACTGCATCTCGGTCAGATCGCGCACATCGCGCACCCCGGCATCGATGACCAGGCCGCGGCAGCCGCGCGCCTGGGCCGAGGTGGCGAGCAGGTCACCGAAATAGCCGTCTTCGCAGGGTGAGGTCGGGGCCAGCAGCAGGATATCGCCCGCTTGCAGCTGTTCGATCGCGACATGGACCATCCAGTTGTCGCCCGGAGGGGCGCTGATCGTCACGGCCGATCCGGCGATGCGCGCGCCGCGATAGATCGGGCGCATATAGCTGGCGAGCAGGCCGGTGCGGCCCTGCGCTTCGTGCACGGTGGCCACGCCGCAGGCGGCCAGGCCGTCGATCACGGCGGGATCTGCCCGTTCGATGTTCTGCACGACGATACCCGACATGGCGCTTGTCTCCCTATGATGGCTGGCCGGTTCGGCACGGATGGCCTGCATTTGGAACCGGGGGCGGGCAGCGCCAAATGCAATGTTTGGCATGTGCCATAAGGAAATGCTAAGTCTGGATGGATGGCCCGTCCCGACCCCGCGCTCAACATTCGCCACTTCGCCGCCTTTGCCGCCACCGTGCGCCATGGCAGCGTGACCCGCGCCGCGCGTGCGGTAAACCTGACGCAGCCCGCGCTGACCCAGGCGATCGCCCGGCTCGAGGCAGACCTGGGCTGCCTGCTGTTCGAACGCGGCGCCGGAGGCATGACCGCGACCGAGCCGGCGCTGCTGCTGGCGCCCC
>NZ_APCQ01000260.1:0-7359 GCF_000410615.1 Novosphingobium sp. B-7
GCGCCACCGCTGCGCCCGGCCCCCGAAACGGCCCCGGCACACCAGCGTGAGACTGGCGCCCCGCGCCTGTCCTGGCCCACATCAGGCACGATCGTGGCGCGCTTTGGCGTGCGCCAGGCGCGGGGGCGGGCCAACAACGGCATCGATCTGGCCGCGTTTACCGGTATGTCGGTCCATGCCGCAGCCGCTGGTCGCGTGCTGTTCGCCGGCACGGAGCCGCAGCGCTTTGGCCAGTTGATCGTGATCGACCACGGCGGTGGCTGGGTTACCGCCTATGCCTATCTTGGCCGGGTTGACGTGGTGGAGGGCCAGCGCGTGACCGCCCGCCAGCCGATCGCGCGGATCGGCCGCAGCGGCGAAGCGCAAAAGCCGACACTGCATTTCGAACTGCGCCGCGACAACGTGCCGCGCGATCCGGCGCCCTATCTGCCGGTGCGGTTGTAGGTTTGTTCATGGCCCCAGCACCACCCCCCAACCCCCTCCTCTGAAGAGGAGGGGGAGTTAAGGTGCTAAAGATAAAGCCCCATCCTCTTTAGAGGAGGGGGTTGGGGGTGGTGCGAGGCCTTACGCCGACCCTAGAATATCAGAACCGGCCGAGCATCCAGAACACCGTGCCCATGGCCAGATAGCACAGCATGACGCAGCCGGCGTCGATCATGGCCAGGCGCGTCGAGGTGCGCTGCTGGGTATAGCCGATCCACAGCCCGGGGATGACAAAGGCACCGGCCAGGCCGCCCGACATCATGAAAAACAGCCAGGGCTTGGCCGCCAGGGTGGCCGCGCCGACGCGGGCGAACATGTGCCCCATCATTGTGGAACTGACCAGCAGCAGGCCCGCGGTGATCGCCAGCGTGCGCCAGGGCGCCATGCGCAGGCCCAGCCCGCCCGGCCCCACTTCGGCCAGGCGCGCCCGGCCAAAGAGCGGGCCATACCACAGGCCCTGCACCGCCAGCGCCGCCAGGACGGCCAAAATCACTGCAAACCAGTTTACCGGACCCATTGCACCTCTTTCCTGTGCCACGCCCCCGTGTGTGCCTGTGCGTAGACCCAGCGCACGCAAAGCGCAAACATGTGACAGGAAATCATCGTTTTCCTTCCACGCTCCGTCGCAGCGATCGGCGCCCAAGCCCAGCAAGGCCGGGGAAAAGCCATGATGAGGTGACGCGCGCGCCTTTTGCGCGTATGGGCGCGCGCACAATGGCCACATTTCCCCCCGATTCCCGCGACACCACCCCCGCCCCCGAGCCCAAGCGCATCGGCATGGTCAGCCTGGGCTGCCCCAAGGCGCTGGTCGATTCCGAACGCATCCTTACCCGCCTGCGCGCCGATGGCTATGCCATGAGCCCCGACTATGCCGGGGCCGATGTCGTGCTGGTCAATACCTGCGGGTTCCTCGATTCGGCCAAGGAGGAAAGCCTGGCCGCGATCGGCGAGGCGATTGCCGAAAACGGCCGCGTGATCGTGACCGGCTGCATGGGCAACGAGGCCGAGGTGATCCGCGCGCGTTTCCCCGATGTGCTGGCCGTGACCGGCGCGCATCAGTACGAAGCCGTGGTGGAAGCGGTGCACGAAGCCGCGCCGCCGGCCATGGGCCCCTATTTCGACCTGATCCCCCAGGCGCTGGATGACATGGGCGGGGTCAAGCTCACCCCGCGCCATTACAGCTATCTCAAGATTTCAGAGGGCTGCAACCACGCCTGCTCGTTCTGCATCATTCCCGACCTGCGCGGCAAGCTCGCCAGCCGGCGGATCGATGCCGTGCTGCGCGAGGCGGAAAAGCTGGTGGCCGCCGGCACGCGCGAACTTCTGGTGATCAGCCAGGATACCTCGGCCTATGGCGTGGACGTGCGCCACGAGACACGGACCTGGAAAGGCCGCGAGGTGCGCACCCACATGACCGACCTGGCGCGCGAGCTGGGCCAGCTGCGCACGTCCGATGGCCAGGTGCCGTGGGTGCGGCTGCACTATGTCTATCCCTATCCGCACGTCGACCAGGTCATCCCGCTGATGGCGCAAGGGCTGCTCACGCCCTATCTGGATATCCCGTTCCAGCACGCCAGCCCCAAGGTGCTGCGCGCGATGAAGCGCCCGGCCAACGAAGCCAAGGTGCTCGACCGTATCAAGGCCTGGCGCGAGATCTGCCCCGATCTGGCGATCCGCTCCAGCTTCGTCGTCGGCTTCCCCGGCGAGACCGAAGAGGATTTCCAGTACCTGCTCGACTGGCTCGATGAAGCCCAGCTCGATCGCGTCGGCGCCTTCCGGTTCGAACCGGTCGAAGGTGCGGCGGCCAACAGCCTGCCCGATGCCGTGCCCGACGCGGTCAAGGAAGAGCGCTATGCCCGGATCATGGCCAAGACCGAGGCGATCAGCGCCGCGCGCCTTGCTGCCAAGGTGGGCCGCACGATCCGCGTGATCATTGATGACGTGGGCGAGCCGGACGAAGATGGCGATATCGGTGCCACTGGTCGCAGCCAGGCCGATGCCCCGGAAATCGATGGCGCGGTCTATCTGCGCAACGTGCCCGCCAGCCTCAAGGCCGGTGATTTCGTCGACGTGGTGGTGGAAGAGGCCGATGCCCACGACCTCTATGGCGTGATCGCCTGACCACCTGAACGCCCCGCTGTTCAGCCGTCGAGAGCCTCGGTCGCGCTGTCGCGCGGGCGAACATAGACGCGCGCCACCAGGGGAAAGCGGCTCGATACCTCGGTCTCGATCGCCAGCACGATGCGCTCCACGTCGCGCGCGGTGATCGTATCGTCGAAATCGGCGCTGATGATCACGGTCACCATCGTTGGCGCACTGTGCACGGTCAGCACTTCGTGCACGCGCACCACCCCGGTGTGGGCAGCTGCGGTGGCGCGGATCGCCGCGACCAGCTGGGGATCGGCGCTTTCGCCGATCAGCAGGCCCTTGGCTTCATAGAGCAGGATCAGCGCCAAGGCGCCGAGTACCAGCCCGATCACGACCGAGGCCATCCCGTCCCACAGTGGATTACCGGTCAGCAGGCTGAGGCCAAGGCCCAGCGCGGCGACGACCAGGCCGACCAGCGCGCCTGAATCCTCCAGCAGGATGACCAGCGTGGGCGCATCCTTGGTATCGCGGATCGCGGCCCAGACCGTGCCGCGCCGGCCGCGGTTGAAATCGCCCAGCGCCGCCAGGATCGACCAGCCTTCCAGGCCAAAGGCCACGCCCAGCACGGCAAAGGCGATCAGCGGGCTTTCCGCCGGCTCGGGATGCAGGATGTGCATCACCCCTTCGAACACCGAAACCCCCGCGCCCAGGGCAAAGACCAGGATCGCGACAATGAAGCTCCAGAAATAGAGCTCGCGGCCATAGCCGAAGGGATGCAGCGCATCGGCCGGCTTCACCGCGCGCGAGCGGCCGTGCAGCAGCAACAGCTGGTTGGTCGAATCGACCATGCTGTGCACGCCTTCGGTGAGCATCGCAGAAGAGCCGGTAAACGCGGCGGCCACGAACTTGGCCACGGCAATGCCGAGATTTGCCCCCAGGGCAATCAGAATGGTGCGTGTCGATCCACCGGCCATGCGCGGTCAGGTCCCCTGTTGTCGTGACGAAGCACGGGGCTAACGCGCAAGGACGGTGAATGTCACCCGATTAGTTGCGCCGGTCGCTCAGGCCGCCAGGCGGGTATGGCCGGCGGGGGCATGGCCGGTGCCCAGGTCGAACTGGCCGACCAGCTGGCCCAGGGCATTGGCTTCGTTCGACAGGCTGCGCGAGGCGGCCGTGGCTTCTTCCACCAGCGCGGCGTTGGCCTGGGTGATGCGGTCCATGTCGGATACCACGGTATCGACCTGGCCGATCGCGCCGGCCTGCTCTTCGGCCGAGCGGGCGATCGCCTCGATCATTTCCGACAGGCGCGAGGTGCGCTCCACGATCTGGCCCAGCGCGCTTTGCGTTTCGCCGATCATCTGCACGCCATTGCCCACGTCGCGATCGCTTTCGCGGATGATCGCGGTGATTTCCTTGGCCGCTTCGGACGAGCGCTGCGCCAGGCTGCGCACTTCGCTGGCGACCACGGCAAAGCCCTTGCCAGCGTCCCCCGCGCGCGCCGCTTCCACCCCGGCGTTGAGCGCCAGCAGGTTGGTCTGGAACGCGATGCCTTCGATCAGCGCGACGATTTCCTGCATGCGGTTGCTCGACTTGGCGATGTCTTCCATGGCCGAGACGGCCTGGGTCATCGTCTCGCCGCTGGCACGCGCCTCATGGCGGGTCTGCCGCGCGGTGTCGCTGGCGTCCTTGGCGGTCTGCGCGGTCTGCGCCACGGTGGTGCTCAGTTGGCGCACGGCAGCGGCGGATTCTTCCAGCGCGGCGGCCTGGTTTTCGGTGCGGCTCGACAGGTCATGGCTGGCCGATGCGATCTCGCTGGCACCCACGCGCACGCCCTGCGCGGCCTGGGTCACCTGGCCAAGGGCATCGGCCAAGGTCGCCATCGACTGGTTGAAATCGACGCGCAGCTGCTCGTAATCGCCGGGGAAAGTTTCGGTGATGCGGTGCTGCAGGCGCCCTTCGCGCAGCGAGGCAAGCCCCGCGCCCAACGCGCCCACCACCTGCTGCTGCACCGCCATGCGTTCTTCCCCCGCACGCGCCGCCCGCCGCGCCACGAAATCCTTGATCCCTTCCAGCGCACGGGCAATCTCGCCCACTTCGTCGGTCAGCTCATGCCCCGGGATGCTGCGATCGATCTGCCCCGATGCCATGTCCTGCATCGCCTCGGACAGGCGCATCAGCGGGTTCGACAGGCGCAACCGGAACAGCAGGGCGACGCCCAGAGCAACGATCACGGCCAGCACACCCGCCCCCACGGCCATGGACCGCAGACGGTCTGCCTGGGCCACGCCCGCTGCGGTGTCTGCCTTGGCCAGCGTGGCATTCCGCGTGGCCAGGCCAGCAATGCGCTTGCCCATGGTCAATCCCAGGGGATTCATCCGGTCGCGAAACTGGTTATAGGCTTCGTCGTTGCGGTTTTGCAGCGAATAGTCGCGCACCGGGCGGGCTTCCTTGACCCAGGTGTGGAAGATCTGCTGCAGTTCACCCACGGCGTTCAGTTCGTCCTGATCGCCGGTCGGCGCTTGCAAGGCGCGATAGTCGTTCAGGGCCTTGTCGAAATCCGCCACGCGCTGGTCGAACTCGGCATCGAGGCGGCGGGTTTCGGTCAGTTCGTTCGACAGGATGTGCTTGGCGATGGTCAGCCGCAGATCGCCCAGCATGCCACGCAACTGAGTCAGCGCGGTGAGCGTGGGAACCGTGTCGGTTGACATCGCGGTCAACCGCCCACCAAGGCTGCTGGTCGCCGAAATGGCCATGGCCGCACTGCCCACGGCCGCCAGGGCCAGTAGCAGCGTGCCCAGCAGGGAAATGGTGCGAATTCGCAAAGACCCGAAAACAGACATGTGAGAGCCACCCTTGCCTTGCATCATCCCGCGCGACAGATGGCGCGGCCTTTCGCAGTGCATGGACCATGGCGCGTTAAGCCTGCGCCGATGCCGGCATAGGGGATTATGCGAGAGGGGGGCGATGCGCGATGCCGGCCGGAATCAGCCGGTCACAGCCAGCCGATCCGGCGAAAACGCCAATAGAGCCCGCCGCATATCGTCAGGATCACGCCCCAGACGAAGAAATAGCCGTAGTGCCATTTGAGTTCAGGAATGTACTCGAAGTTCATCCCATAGATGCCGGCAACGGCGGTGGGCACGGCGAGCAGGCCCGCCCATGCGGCCAGTTGGCGAGTCATTTCCCCCTGGCGATGCTGTTCGAGCAGGCTGGCGGTTTCGACGATCGCGGCCAGCGTCTCTTTCAGTCCGCGCAGGCGCGCCATGGCGCGGCGCACATGGTCGAGCACGTCGCGAAACCAGATGCGCGCGGTGGGATCGATCAGCGCCACGTGGGATTCGGCCAGGCGCTGGCACACTTCCTCCATCGGGCCGATGATCCGCTCGAACCGGCGCAATTGCCGGCGCAGGCGGAAGATGCGGCGGATCGTCTGCTGTTCGGGAAAGACGTCGATCGCCGATTCTTCCATGGCATGGGCCACGGCTTCCAGGCGCTCCATGATCGGCAGATAGCCATCGACGATGAAATCGAGCACGGCATGCAGCACATAGTCGGCGCCTTCAGCCAGGCGCTCGGGATCGGCCTCGAGCTTGTCCCGCAGGCCCAGATGCGCCCGGCTGGAGCCGAACCGGACCGAGATGATGAAATCGGCGCCCAGGAAAAATGCCGTCTGGCCATAGGCCAGCGTCTCACCCGGCTCCAGCGTGGCGGTGCGCGCCACCACGAACAGGTGCTTCTGGTACTGGTCCAGCTTGGGCATCTGCTGGGGGTTGAGGGCGTCTTCCACCGCCAGGGGATGCAGGCCATAGTGGCTGGCGACCTGCGCCATCTCCTCGTGCGAGGGCTCGCACAGGCCAATCCAGTCGAATGCCCCGTCGGGCACGGCGGAGAACCTGTCGTCCAGGGCAAGCGGGCCGGGAATGCGGGCGGCCGAGCGGCCAGTGGGATCGGGCACATAGCGGCGCGCGGCAATGATCGTCATGGCGGCCTATGTGGCAATGGCACGGGAAAAGCGCAATCGTGCTGGCAAAAGCCGGGCAAAGCCTTACGTCCATGGCCATGACGATACACACGCCCGACCTGGATGTGGCGATCATCGGCGCGGGCATCAGTGGCATCAGCATGGCCGCCCACATCGCCCGCGATTGCCCCGGCCACCGCTTTGCCCTGCTGGAGCGGCGCGCCAGCCTGGGCGGCACCTGGGACCTGTTCCGCTATCCCGGCGTGCGATCGGATAGCGACATGCACACCCTGAGCTTCGGCTTTGCCCCGTGGCGCGGCGCCGATGCCATTGCCGATGGCGCGGCGATCCGCGATTATCTGAACGAAACCGTTTCATTGTTCGATCTGGACCGGCACATCCGCCGCAACACCCGCGTGACGGCGGCCGATTGGGACAGTGCCGCCGCCTGCTGGCGCCTGGTACTGATCGACGCAGCGGGGGCGGAGCAGCACCTGGTGGCGCGGTTCCTGGTGCTGGCCTCGGGCTATTACGATCACGATGCCGCGCACGATCCGCCGCTCGCTGGCGAGCAGGACTTTGCCGGGCCGATCGTGCTGCCGCAGTTCTGGCCGCAGGATCTGGACGTGGCGGGCCGGCAGGTGGTGGTGATCGGCTCTGGCGCGACGGCGGCCACGCTGGTGCCGGCACTGGCGCAGCGCGGGGCGCAGGTCACCATGCTGCAACGCACGCCCACCTGGTTCATTGCCAGCCCACGGCAAGACCGGCTGGCACAGCTTCTGCACCGCGTGCTCCCGGCCCGCCTCGCCGCGCGGCTGGTGCGGGCG
>NZ_APCQ01000262.1:0-1910 GCF_000410615.1 Novosphingobium sp. B-7
AGGCCGGCGGCGCGGCGGGGCCATCGTTGCCCACGGCAGCGACGATCACGGCGCCGCGCTGCAATGCCGCCGTCATCGCCCGCGCCAGCAAGGGATTGGCCGGGCCAACCAGGCTGATGGTGATGACGCGCACCTGCCGGCCAATCAGCCAGTCCACCGCGCGGGCAATGGCCAGGGCATTGCCACCGGTGGGGCCGCGCCCATAGACGTCTGCCGCCAGAATATGCCGCACGCCGGCGCCGGACAGCAGGTTGGCCACGGCGCTGCCATGGTCCGATGCTGCCGGCGCGCCGGGGGCGAACCCTTGCAGGGCATCGATCGCCTGCGCCGGGGCGCCATCGATCATGCCCACCGGCGTCTGCAAGGCAGGCATCGTACCCAGATGCATCACGCCGCCACGCGGGCTTGCAGCGCCGGCGGTAAAGTGCAGCACATCGGCGCTGATCGTGGCATCGGGCAGCGCCTTGCCCAGCGCGGCCTGCGCCTGTGCCAGGCTCATTCCCGATGGAATTGCCAGCCGCGTTACCGCTAGATCGAGCGAGGCGAGGCGTTCGTTGCCAATAACGGCAAATCCCAGGGCGCGTGCCTTGTCGAGCATCGCCGCCTCTGGCGCCATGATCAGCAGTTCGCCCTTAACGGCCGGATCACCGGCCGCGTCCCGTTCGATGCTTGCGGGGTTTTGCCGTAGCAGGCGATCGATCCGCTCCACCCGCGCTTCGGCAAGGGCCCTGGCGCTTTGCACCATAGTGGTGGTGGCATTGTCGAGCGCCTGGGCCACATCGCCGGGCACGCGGTCCACCGCCTGGCGCGCGCGATCGATCACGGGATCGAGCCGGTTGTCGAATGGATTGCCCAGTTGCTGGCCCATTCCCTGGCCGATACCGGGCATCACGCCCTGCGCCAGGGCAGGCATGGGCAGCGTCGTGGCGCAAAGCATCGCCAGCAGGGCAGGGGTGATCTTGCGCAAGACGGTTTCCCAAGTCAGGCGGAATTGCCTATGGATGAAACGAGCGACATGGTTCGTTCTATCCATCGGAAAAGGCAAGAACGCTGACCGACCGTTTTGAAACCGCCATGCTGGCCCTGCTGCCCCGGCTTCGCCGGTTTGCCCTGGGCCTTGCGCGCGATGCGGCGCGGGCCGACGATCTTTGCCAGATGACCGTGGAACGTGCGCTGCGCAGCCGCCAGCAATGGCAAGAGGGCAGCCGCCTGGATAGCTGGATGTATCGGATCATGCGCAACCTGTGGATCGACGAGGCCCGTGCCGAAAACCGCCGTGGCCAAACCTTTGTTGACGAAGACGCTGGCGTGACCGTTGGCGCCGATGGCGGGCAGGAGGCGTGCGCGCAGCTGTCCGACGTGGACCGCGCGATGGCGCGCCTGCCCGATGAACAGCGCGAGGCGGTCCTGCTCGTGATGGTCGAGGGCTGGTCCTACAAGGAAGCGGCCGACATCGTCGGCTGCCCAGTAGGCACGCTCAATTCGCGCCTGGTGCGCGGGCGCGACGCGCTTCTCGGCATGCTGGGAGACGACCTGTGACGCCCTCTCCCGAAACTCTGGCTGCCTATGCCGATGGCGAACTCGATGCCGCCATGCAGGCAGAGGTGGAGCGCGCCATGGCCGCCGATCCCGCGCTGGCCCGGCAGGTTGAGCGTCATCGTGCGCTTAAGGCCCGGCTTGCCGCGCATTATGACCCGGTGCTCGACGCGCCGTTGCCGCCCGGTTTGCTCGCTGCGGCCAGCCAGCCACAAACCAGCGCCGAGGTGATCGATTTCAGCGCCGCCCGTGCGCGCCGCCCGAGACGCCTGGTGTGGGGCGGGGGCATCGGCTTGGCGCTGGCGGCATCGCTGACGCTGGCGGTCGTGCTGCAGCATCCAGGCGGGAACGGCGCGGGGCCGGGCTATGCCGAT
>NZ_KE148485.1:0-6962 GCF_000410615.1 Novosphingobium sp. B-7
GCCGAAGCCGCGCGTGCGGCACATGGCACGGGTGGGTTTGCAGCAGCTGCCTGCGCTGGTGCGGGCAATCGACAGCTATGACGGCGAGGAGAATCCGCGCCGTCGCGCCGTAACCCGTGCGGCGTTGCTGTTCACGCTGCTGACCTGGGCACGGACCAACGAGACTCGCCTTGCGCGCTGGGATGAGTTCGAGCAACTCGATGGGCCGGAGCCGCTGTGGCGCGTGCCCGCGGCGCGGATGAAGATGGAACGCGAGCACCTTGTGCCGCTGTCGCGCCAGGTCGTGTCGTTGCTCGAAGCCGTCAGGGCCTATTCGACAGGTGATTACGTCTTCGGCGGTGACAAGCTAGGCCAGCCCATTTCTCAGAACACCATGATCTATGGTTGCTACCGCATGGGATATCGCGGCCGACAGACAGTCCATGGCTTCCGCGGTCTGGCCTCCACATGGGCCAACGAGGCCGAGTGTTATCGTGCTGATTGGATCGAGATGGCACTCGCCCACGTCGACCGCGACGACGTCCGCAGCGCGTATAACAGCGCGCTCTATATGTCGCCGCGCCGGCGCATGCTCCAGGATTGGGCCGATCATGTGTTCGGCTGCTTGAAGCCGATTCGTGAGATATCTCACCGTCAGGTTCCCGAGCTGGCTCAAACAGCCTGACATTGGCCTGCTGACAAACTGTGGATCATTGCACCCAATAATGCCGAAGGGGATGGCGGTTCCGCCCGGCGTTTGCGCAGGGATGGAGACGACGCCGCGAAAGCAGCCGTGCCAAAGGTCTGACTGTACACTCGAAAATTGCCGTTCATTCCCGGTGATTCGGCAGAGCGATCGACCATTTTCCGGGCAGGAGCACATCGCGCCTGATCGACCACGGCCAGCGCCGTCAGCCGGCGGAGCGCTGTTTTGCAACTTGGCCGATCGAAAGTGATTCGACCAGCCCGACCTTCGCTCGCGCCGGTTGCCGCTCTCCGCGTCGAACCGAACTGGCGATTCCGAATCGAAGGAGGGCCTCGGTCAAGCGCTTCAAGGTCGTGTAGGGTGCCCAGCTCCCGCCGTAGGCTGTCTTCAAGCTTTCCCAATTCTCGACGAGGAGATTGGCCAGTGCCTGCTCAGAGCCTACTGGACTGGTCTGAAGCGCGATCACACAATCCGATAGAACGGCTTCGCCGGATGCGAGAAGCACGATCTTGTCGCTGCTCGGTCGCCCAACGCGCGGAATCAGGACTGCGGGGCCGCTGATCGTACGATGCGCAGAGGAGACACGCCGGTCAGACGGTAAGAGGCAATTGCGTTGGAGGTCGGTTGTATGGATGAAGCGCGGGCCAGTGTCGGTTGCCACCTGCTCATGCACGGAGAGTGATCCTCGCGTCATCTCGACGGCGAAAGGGCGCAACGATACCAGGGACGGCGTACCTATAGTCTTTCGCTTTGGCTTTGCGCGCGTGATGCGCAAGACCGTCACAGCGACGGCATGAGACTTGAAGGCAGTCCGCCACACATCCCCGATCTGTTCGATATGGCCCCATGCCCGCATCGCAGTTCGCAAGTCCGCGTCTCGCTCGCTGGTGAGCACGGAAGCCGGCAGGATGGCGATAACTTCACCCCCTGGCGCCAGATGTGCGAGCGCCCGAGCAGCAAACGCTAAAGCCTTGCTCGCCTTGTGATCGACACCCTCGATTTCGGCACAATATCGCTTATTGCCGCGGCCGGAGAATGGCGGGTTGAGCAATATCAAGTCAAATAGGCGGTCTGCCAGCAGGCGGTCTGAAGCATCCGCCAAGAAGTCGACAATCATCGTGTCGCATCCCGGCAGCAGCGCTTCGATTGACGCGACCGCTTGTTCATCGATATCGGAGCCGAACAGCTTCGCTCCCGGCCACCGCGCGGCAGCTGCCCTCAACAGGGCACCATCCCCGGCCGCAAAATCGGCAATCGATCGGGGCGATGCCAGCGTGGATGCCTCGGCAAGGAATTTGGCGAGATCGGGCGGTGTATAGATGGCGTCCATCAGGCCGCCGCCGGTCGCGAGGGGGAGAGGAAGTCGGATACGCCATAGACCAGGCAGCGTGCGGTGCCGGCGGTCCGGCCGACTTTACGTTTCACATTGTCGTAGACGATCTCGACCTCATCGCCGTGCGCGATCGCGAACAGGATCGCGCCCAGCGCATGCGGCTTGGTGCCGATCAGGCCGACCTTGAGCTGCTGCGATGGGTGCCGATTGTGGATCTCTTCAAGCGCATAGAATAAGCTGAATGGGCAGTTAGACCGCGCGAAACGGAGATTTCTGGTGGCCTTATATTTTTCGAGCGGCGTTGCATTCCCGAGATAGGCGTCCAGTGGATAATGAGGCCGAAAACCGGGCACGCCTATGATCGGGTAGATTTTCTTCGCCAGCGGCTGGACCTCGTTCAACATGTGCGACAGGCGCACGCCCTCGAAGCCGAGCAGCGGCACAAAGCATATGTCTTCCTCGGCCCGGTCTTCCAACGACGCGAATAACGGTATCGGCGCAATTCCGTCGATCCGCTCGCTCAGATCGAATATCTGGCCCGCATCCGGTGCCGGCGACTCACTGTAGGTATCGGGTTCGAGGTAGATCACCCGAAACGGTTGGCCAGCCTCGAGGCAGATCCTGACCAATGGCGCCCATGTGGCATGGCCAAGGCCGGTGATGTCGAGGTAAATCGTGCCACTTCCCAGCGACGCGACGAAATCCTGCAAAGGCGCGCGCCTCCGGGTCGGCACCCGTTCGAAGCCAGGGAGGTTTGTCTCAAATGCTCCGGCATCTCCGTCCCTGATCTCGACGAAGCGTACGCCCGACGACCGCTTCAACAGAGATAGCGCGAATTCGCTACGCGGTTCCGATGTCACCCCGTAAAGGTAGCTCGAGCCGACCGTCGGCTGGAAGCGCGACGGATCCTCGAAATCCCGGGTGAACAGCGGACGCTCACTGATCGGCTTCATAGTAGCCTTCGAATAGCCGCAGCTGGTCGGGAAGAGGATAATCCTCATCGCCCCGATTATTCTGACGCAGGATCTGGCGGATCCCCGTCTTGGGCTCCCGGACGAGCGCCATCAACTGGTTGGGGGTAAGACGGAGCTTCCGCTTGCGCCGATAGCTGAACACGAAAAATGCCGAATAGATCGGGTGGACCGAATAGTCGTAGCCCTTGAGATCCAGGTCGGTCCTCTTGTTCGCGACGCTTCGTACAAGCGCGAGGTGCATGACGGCGGCCGAAAGGAGCTTCTCCGCGTCGCCCAGCGGGGCATCTTCGGGCAAGGTGAACTGCGTGACCTCGGGCGTATGTCCTTCCGGTTCGCTTGCCAGTACCTCGAAGATTCTCCCGAGGCCGAGTAGCAGCTTGGTTAGCTGGGCGCCGTGGACGGAAAGCCCCTCCAATTCCGAGAGGTTCTTGCGTCCGACCTGAGTGGCCGCCTGCGTCTGCAGTTCGGGGCGCACAGGCTCACCAGGCGTGCTGCGCTCATCTCGCTTTTGCAGGAGAAGCGCCTGACCGACGAGTTCTAGCAGGTATCGGATGTTGCCGCCCGCCATGAGCGTATAAGTTCGCCAGCCGGCATAATACTTCCGGATGCCGGGTTTGCGGCGGCGCAACGTGAAGAGGACGGCGAATTTGTAATTGCCGAGTCGGTCGTCCCAGCTCTTGGGTTCGCGCCGGCGCTCCTCGAAAACCGCCGCCACGCTCGATTGCTGCGATCTTGCCCAGAAATCGACGAGCGACAGATCCAGCGGCGCCATGGCGGTCGCCTCTTCAGTCCACTGGGGGCATTCAACTTCGATGTGGCGGAGGATGCGCGCAGCATGCTCCTTCACTCCCAACAGATCGGCTTCCTCTTCTGCGGACAAAGCCGGTAGGATGCGCGCGATGTCGAGACCGGAGGGGAAGTCTTTCGAAACCTGCGCCCGCAAATTACAGACGTCGGCGGCGAAATTGACGAATTGTTCGCCTTGGAGCCGTTGCTCGATGTCGATCCGTTCATAGTCGGCGGGACTGACGAGTTGCTCATTTTCGTTCAGGGTACTGCGTCGGCGCCAGCCGAGATCGCGCACGCCGATCTTGAATGTATAATGCGGGCCGCAATGCTTGATCAGTGTGTTGAAAACTACCTGCTGATAGTCAAGTAAATTCTCAAACTCGTCGACGATGAAAAAAAGGTTCTTGCCCAAGAACTCCGGCATATCGAGGACCGCCTGGCACAGGTCATCGATTGCCTGACCCTGGAGGGAGAGAGGCGGCAATGCGCCCGCATCGAGATTGTTGAGAAACGCCTCGAAACGCCGCCGACCGCGGTGAATGTTAGTCAGCAGTGCGGCCTGGTCGTCCGCCGGGTCTAGATAAAGCGCATCGGCGACGTCCTGGCACACCGATGCTGGAAGCGACGCTCCCTGCGGCGCTGTTTTGCTGTGCCAGTTGAGGAATTCGACGACCTGGCCGCAAAAGACCATATTGATATAGTGGGCAAATACCCGTTCCCATTGGCGGTCGGAAAGTTCGTCGCCACGGAAGGCAGTGACGCGATTGGTGTTCACCCGATAATAGAAGCCGTAATAGGGCCAATCGTTGATGTTCGCGGTGTCATGCTTGTCAAGCTCGAAGCGGCCCTCATAGGACAAGCATCGCAAGACCGTTGTCTTGCCCGTCCCGCGACCACCGACAAGAACGCACGGCCGGGGTGTTTCAAGTTCAGGATAATAAGTCGGCTTGGTGAACAGCTTGAAGAGAGCATCCTTCAACCATTCCGCACGATAGATGCCGAAAGGGTCAGTGATCGACGCATCGTCGTCAAAGGCGGGTGCCTGCGTCATAGCCGACGCACCAATGGCTTCCAGCCATTCTTTTCAGTGAAAAAGATCGGCAGGTTCGCATCCGGAACCGAATGCTGGAAGGCGAGACCTAAGCCCAGCTTGTGGAAGCCCCGCCAATCGTCCTCCCCACCATCGTCTGCATCATATCCAAGCCGTCGGCCGACGGCCTCGACTAGGGCGATGCCATCATCCCTAATCATCTCGGGCCACAACAGCGACGCCGGGTCGGCGAGAGAATATCGCTCGGGGATCACGTTGCCGGCCGAAATCTGGACGCCAGGGACGTGCCGATGGATCCGCTTGCGCCCATATTCCGTCGTCATGGCGTTACAGTAGAAGAAAGATGCGGACGAGGAGTCCGCGAGCGTCTTGAAAGAGGCCTTTCCGCTGCCGTGCTCGTACAGGCGGTGCCAAGTGGCGAGAAATTGCTCGCCGGAGCCGACGAAGTCATCGACGAATACGACGGGACCGGAAAATCCGCCGGCTAGCTTCGCGATCACGTCGCGTGGCTCGAACAACTGCTTCTGATCTATGCCGATCGCTTGGCGTGCCTTCCGCGCGAATAGCCAGCCACTGTCGGATGGGTTCGGGTCCTCCCCTTGGACAATGGTGATCAGTGCCTCATCGCAAAAGGCTCGCCATCGATCAATAGCATCGGACAAAGGCGGCCAGTCCTCGAGCAGCATCGTCGACAGATTCTGGAAAGCGGATCGAAACAGTTGGTCGACCAAATGGTCGGCGAGAAATGTGAATCTACTCAGCAGAACCAGCGCGAACGGACGTTCGGCAGCGGAGAAATTGCCGAGCCAGCCTTCGGGATCGATCTTGGTCTGATCCCAGGCGCCAAAATCGACGAGGCGACCGCAGGCTTCGAGCACGTTGGATTCGTCGGGAAACGCTTCTGATGTCATCACGCTTGACGTAGCGCAAAATCGAACGCGGAACAGCCAAGATTTTTTAGCGACTCCGTTTCGACGTCATGGGGGCTGAGGCCATTGAAGACGCAAATCCACGATGGATAGTCGGTGCCATCACCGCTGTGAGTACGTTCCTCAACCGTGGGGCGGCTACCCCTTGGCGCGGGCATCGTCGCTCTATTTCCGTGCCGTACCACGGCGCTTCGGCCAGATGCGGCGGTTGAGCCGTCGGTATACGACGCGCCGGCTAGGAACTTAACGAGGGGCAGCGAACCGCAAGACTCTTTCCGAAAACTGCCAGCGCGCAATCGGCTAGACTCCTCTCTCTCTCCAGAAATGCGAGAGGCTACGCTGGCGAAACTCGCTTTCTGGGAGGATCGGTCGTTCGAGCTGCCCAGCCGGATCGGCCGCTTTGTCCCAATCCTCGGCACTCTCGGTAGACTGCCTTTTATATAGGATCGGAGCGTATCCGTGCAGCACTTCGAAATGGGGCGGCACTGCTATCGGACCTCGTCTACTCGATAGAACATGGGATTGCGCATCCATTCGCGGATGGCGGATTCGCGCCAGCCGGTACAGCGCGTGGCAATGCGCACCTGCTTGGGAAACGTGCCTGCCTGGATGTTCCGGTAGAGAGTGGCGCGGGTCAGGCCGGTGCAATCGAGGACGGCGTTGAGGCGCAGAATGCGGTCCGGGAACTGTTCGGTCATGGCGTGGTCTTCCTGTGCTGTGGTTGGTTGTCTTGCTCCCTCCTCATGAGATTTGCTGGTCTGCGGTCGGCGTCAAGAGTGCCGAAATCGGTGCCAATGCGCTGATTTTACGCCAGTTGACCCCAGGATGTCCGATCCTACCCCACGGTGCGAAAAGGAAATTTTGAGGGTCGTGCAGATTGTGTCTCAGGCCGTCTCGGCCTGACCGCGCTCTCCTTCCGCTGCGCTCCAGCCGAGCCGGCTGCGCCGTCTCGTCGGCATAGCCGGTGCGATCGCTGACACCTGGCCCGGCCATGTTGACCGGCCCTGTCGGTCCGCCTTCGGCTCCCCTCCGGTTGTCGCCGCGCTTCTTGGGCGCGGCGGCGTCTGCCTCGGCTCCGAGGTGACGGGGGGGCGTCACGGCCCTCTAGCCCCGCCGCGACGGGGTGCAACCCGGCCCGCTGCGCGGGTCCGGGTGCTCCACGCTGTTGCGCTCCTTCGGATGCACCCCGCCGCCTGATGCG
>NZ_KE148485.1:7387-14398 GCF_000410615.1 Novosphingobium sp. B-7
GCGGGACGAGGACCGCGATCCGCGCACGGTGGCCTTTCTCAAGCGCTTTACCGTGTTCAACCTCGACCAGTGCGAGGTCTTGCCCGACGAGATGGTGCAGCCCGTGGCACCGATTGCGCCCGAGCTGGCGATTGCCGGCGCTGATCGCGTGATCCAGGGAAGCGGGGTGACCTTCCGCATCGGTGGCGGGGAAGCGTTCTATTCGCCTCCCCATGACGTGGTGCAGGTGCCGCCCCAGGCTGCGTTCCTCGAGCCGATCAACTGGTTCCGCACGGCCCTCCACGAACTTGGCCATTCAACCGGCCACCCGAGCCGGCTGGACCGAGACCAGACCGGCAAGTTCGGCTCTGCGTCCTACGCAAAGGAGGAACTTGTGGCGGAATTGGCCAGTGCCTTTGCCTGTGCGGCGCTGGGCATTGTTCCGACCGTGCGGCATTCTGATTACATCGGGGCTTGGCTCGAAGTACTGCGCGCCGACGAGAAGGCGATCTTCCGCGCCGCCAGTGCTGCCAGCAAGGCGGCTGACTTCCTGCTGGCCTGGGGGGAGGACCGGCCATGAGCTCGCCCCTCCCGCCCGAATGGGGTACGCCTGTCCTGCCAACCCTATCGCCGCGCGCGTTCTGGCGGCGGGGCCAGCGCGGCCTGCGCCGCATGACCAAGCGCCAGCGGGCGATCTTCGCAGCCGTGCGCTTCGAAGGCGCCAGCTATGCCGAACTGGCCGAGCGTCATGGCATCAGTGCCGATCAGGTGCAGGCCGAACTGGCCAAGGCCCTCTCCATCCTGACCCGCGCGGTCTATGGGCACTGGTGGCAGCGCTGGTGGCCGTGGTGAAAAATTCAGGCCGCCCGATGGCTCGCCATCGGGCGGCACCGTTGTGCGGAAACCATCAGGTGAAATCGTCGACGGAGTAGAACATGGGGTTCTGCAACCACTGGTCGAGCGCGCTGCGGCGCCAGCCCACGCAGCGCGTGGCAATGCGCGACTGCTTGGGGAAGGTCCCGTTGTGGACCTTGCGATAGAGCGTCGCGCGCGAGAGCCCGGTTTCCTTGAGCACTTGGGGCAGACGCACGAAGGAATTGGGGGAGGCGGTATTCATGGCACATCCTTCCTGTTTGATGGGTTGGATTGGCCGGCCACGAGCAGAATTGGGGCGTTGCGGGAAAAGCGCAAGCGCCTGTGAATCCAGGAAATACTGCATCTGCCGCGAGCACGCGGGTCGGTATACCGAAGCGCACCGGCGCGACCTCGACGAACACCAAAAAAAGTTTTGCGCGCAGGGGCTGCGCGGCTGGCAAAACCGCCAAGGTCAGTGGCATCGCGCGATCAATTGCTCGCAAACGATATTGCCGCGCGAATCAGTCTAGCGCGGCGATACCGATCAGGACGGCGCCCGGCGCTGCTTGCGTCGGCCGTGCCCGGTCACCTCGGCGACATGGTCCACCAGCGCGGTAATGATGTCGCGAACCTGCTCGGCGGCATAGCCTCCGGTGTCAGGCTTGATGCCGTGCGCCCGACTGAGGTCATTCCATTTCCAGTAGGGCGAGAGCACATCCATCAGCCGCTGGGTGTCCGTGTCCTCGTAGCCGAAGCCAGTGGCGTTGGCGTAGGCCAGGGAACGATCGACATGGAGGCTGATGTATTTTGCACACCACGTGTCGGGGAAACCCACGTCGAGCAGGTGCGACGACATCGCCAGCTGCGCGACGATTCCGGCCGAGTAGAACAGATAGGTGGTGTCATCGGTCATCGGTGAGGCCAGCGATCCCATAAACTCGCCCGCGCGCTGATAGCGGTCCAGGCTGAGTGCACGGCCTTCCCGCGTGCGCAGGAGCCGAACGGGCCGAGCATCGTAGCGCCGCCATAGTGCGCCGAGTTCGGAATTTTCACTTGGCAAAGTGATGATGGCGGCGCCCAGCGCGGGGGCGCTAAGATTTGATGAAGTAGCAGGAACGATCGTTTCCATGTGTACCTCCGGTCCGCGTCAGAAGCGGGGAGCGGAAGGCCTCAGGTCATCACGCGGACTGACCCCGAGCTCCCGCACGCTTGCGCGCGGGAGCCGCCGGAGCTGGTAACATGCACACGTCATGCGCCGCCGCCTTTAACCCGAAGGTTTGGACATGCGCGACAGCACCCCGGAAAACCGTGTTTTCCGAGTTCGCTTCGTGTGCGGGATTACCAGTCCCGGCGCCGCCTTTTGCGCAGCGCGATCCCACGATACCAGACGCGAATACGTGCGCCAAGTTTTTGCGTGAATTATGGAAAAGTGGCGCGCGCGCCTTCAGCTCTCGGGCGAGGATGTTCAGAAGGTTCCGGCGCGGCCGATCCAGCGCCGACGATACATCATGAAGGCCCCGATGCGGGGGGGGCGGCTTTAGGCCGTGCCCGCCTCACCCGACCCTTCGCGCAGCATACCGACAATCATCGCCGCCAGGGTTACTTCAGCACGGGTGCGAATGGCCTCGTCTTTGGCATCCAGATCGTGCCGGATGCATTGCGGCGCGTGCTCTATAACGCAGAGGATGACGGCGGAAGTTGTCTCGTCCATGCCATCTGTTCGGAACGCCATCGCCCAATTGGAGGAGGCTGCGCGGCGGGCTGGGTGAGGAATAGCCACCGCGTTGATTTCGCGCATCGAACGGCTTTTCATCCGCATGGTTCAAGTCTGGGACCAAGCCGGCATTCCCAACGCACTACCTGTGTGACCGCGATCGACAAAAGCCGACGCTCGAGCCTTGTTC
This sequence comes from Novosphingobium sp. B-7, assembly GCF_000410615.1. NCBI lineage: Bacteria > Pseudomonadati > Pseudomonadota > Alphaproteobacteria > Sphingomonadales > Sphingomonadaceae > Novosphingobium > Novosphingobium sp. B-7. Next base: position 10,126 of record NZ_KE148485.1, read on the forward strand.
GGATGTCATCATCCATTGGCCGAGGCGGGCCGCTTGCAGCGAGACAGCTCCAAGGTAAGCGTCCGGCGTCGGTCGTGTTGCCAGGTTGATACGCCATCGCGATGAGCGCGCCTTACGCCGTGTCCATTCGCACTGCGTAAGGAGAGTGCGTTGGACAGGGTTGAGATCATCACCGGGGTGGAGCGCCGCCGTCGGTATTCGGATGAGGAGCGCGCAGCGGTTCTGGCGATGTGTGACGAGCCCAAGGCTACGATTGTGGGCGTGGCCAAGCGATTGGGGATGTCGCCGGGGCTGATCCATGGCTGGCGGCGGATGCGCCGGGAAGCGGAGAAGCTTGCCAGCGAACCGCTGCAGTTCATCGCCTATGGTTCGGTGGCTGAACCGACAGGCCAAGCGCTTGCCCCCACGCCGATGGCACCACAGCCAGCGCCTGCCCAGCACACCGCCGCCGAGGAACTGACCCGCCCACATCCCGGTGCCCGCCCCGGTACAATCGACGTCGATCTGCCCAGCGGCATCCGCCTGTCGGTGGACAGCTACGTCAATGAGAAGGCGCTGGCGCGTGTGCTGCGCGCCTTGCGGGATGTCGCATGATCTCGCTGGCGCCGGGCACCGAGGTCTATCTGGCGAGCAAGCCGGTCAGCATGCGGCTCGGCTTTGATGGGCTTGCCGCGCTGGTGCGCCCCTTGTTCGCGGTCGAGCCCTACGGCGGTCATGTTTTCCTGTTTCGCAGCAAGAGCGGCAATTACCTGAAGGCGCTGTACTGGGATGGCAGCGGGCTTTGCCTGTTCGCCAAGCGTCTGGAGCGCAGCCGTTTCGTGTGGCCACCCTTGATTGAGGGCGGCGTTGTGCTGACCCCGGCGCAGTTCGCCTTGCTGATCGAGGCGATGGATTGGCGGCGCACGGTGGCTCCCGAACCGCCCCGCACACCTGCCCAACTTTGAAGCGATAATTGGCGTAATTCCGTGCTTTTGGCTTGGTCGAAGGAGCGGATTCTGCTAGCGGGAAGCGTGTCTCCCGACGATCTCGAACTGCCTGTTGATCCCGCAGAATTGCGCGCTTTTGCCGCCGCCATGCTGGCGCGCGCGATGGCGTCAGAGCAAGCACTTGCCGCCGAGAGAACCGCCCATGACGAGACCCGCGCGAAGCTGGAAGCGGCGCAAAATTCGATTCTGCTGACCGCGCTGCAGATCGAGAAGTTCAAGGTTCAGTTGGCCCGTCTTCGGCGCATGAAGTTCGGCCAATCCCCCGAGCGCCTTGCGGAGCAAGCCGATCAGCTTGAACTGACGCTGGCAGACCTCGAGGCCGAGCATGCCCATGCCGAGTGCGTGGTCGAAGGCGGCGTGCCCGATGATGCGCCCACCAAGGCTACCCCACGCAAGCCGCGCCGAGCGCCGCTGCCCGACCATCTGCCTCGCGACGAGATCATGCACGCCGCGCCGGATGCCGACGGCTGCTCGGCCTGTGGCGGCACGATGGGCAAGCTGGGCGAGGACGTGACCGAGGTGCTGGAATATGTCCCGGGGCGGTTTCGTGTCACGCGCCATGTTCGGCCCAAGCTGTCCTGCAATCGCTGCGACGCCATCAGCCAGGCCCCGGCTCCGGGGCTTCCTGTGCCGCGTGGCCGTGCTGGCCCCGGCCTGCTCGCCCATGTCATCGTCTCGAAGTTCGCCGACCATTTGCCGCTGTACCGCCAATCGCAGATCTATGCCCGCGAAGGTGTGGAGATCAGCCGTTCGACGATGGCCGACTGGCTTGGGCAGGCAAGCTGGCTGCTGCAACCTCTGGTCGACAGGATCGCCGATCACGTGATGGCCAGCGCCAAACTCCACGCCGACGACACGCCCGTTCCGGTGCTGGCGCCGGGGACCGGGAAGACCGCCACCGGCAGGCTGTGGGTCTATCTGCGCGACAATCGACGATGGGCCGCGTCGGACAGACCGGCAGCGCTGTTTCGCTACAGCCCTGATCGCAAGGGCGAGCGACCACGCGAACACCTCAAGACATTCGCGGGCTTCCTGCAGGCCGATGCCTATGCCGGTTTCGAGCGGCTCTATGCGCCGGATCGTGAGCCGGGGCGGATCACGCCTGTCGCTTGCTGGGCGCATGCAAGGCGCAAGCTGCATGACGTATTCAAGGCGGATGAGCATTCGGCGGCCAGCCAAGGGCTGGACATGATCCGCGATCTTTACGCCATCGAGCGCCAGATCGACGCTGTGCCGGCGGAAGAACGGCAGCAAGCCCGCGCGGTTTCCAAAGCCAAAGCGCTGGGCTTCTTTGCATGGGCCGAAGATGTGCTGTCCAAGGTATCGGCTCGCTCACCGCTGGCCGAGGCCCTGCGCTATGCCGTGAAGCTCAAGCCCCAATTACTGGCCTACACCGAGGACGGCAGGCTGGAGATCGACAACAACCCGGCGGAGAATGCGCTGCGAGGGATATGTCTGGGCCGCAAAAATTGGCTTTTCGCCGGTGCCGACTGCGGCGGTGAGCGCGCTGCCGCCATGTATTCCCTGCTGGAAACAGCCACGCTCAATGGCGTCAATCCGCAGGAGTGGCTGGCCAACGTGCTCGACCGCGTCGGCAAGGGACATCCCATCAACCGGATCGACGAACTGCTGCCGTGGAATAACGCCACTCTGCAGGCGTAAGCGCGAATTTTGGGAAGGAAGCGGACAAGAAGTTATTGGATTTTAGAATTTTCATTGATCGTTTGCGGTCGTATTCCGACGTCCGGCCGCGCGCAACATCTCATCGAGTTGGTGGATTACTTTGGTGTATGCGTCAAAATCCGAGACTTTATGAAGGTAGAAAAGCTTGCAGATGCCCATTGAAAGCTCCTGTCGAGCCTCATCATCAATCTGGCCGCGGATGGCATTTAAGCCACCGAACAGCTTCAATAGGCGTCCCTCAAAGCTCCCCAGCAATTGGGTCATGCAGTCCGCGTATTGGATATCGTCATCGACTGGTGCGCCCGCGAATGAGAGCATGCTGAACCACTCGTCTCCGAACTCTCCAATGTTTTTCGCGTAAAAGCGCTCGAAATCCATACCATCTCGGAATAGGCGGGTATTCATAGGAAACTCAGTCATGTGAAAATCCCCATTACTCCGCGCTCCACCTCAAAGTTCTTGTCTATAAACTCCTGCACTGTCCCCTTAGATCACGTCAACGGAAAGCGACTCCATCACTGATGTCCGCTATCGGGATTTTTCTAACGCCAACGCCCCAGAGCGGACGCTTACGCTCCAAGTGACCCGGCGGCGGAAACAGGCACAGCGTAAGCGCCGTTTTGACCCCACCTTGCGCAGATTTTTGGGTGTTGCAGTTGGGTATGGATGGATGACGCAACGCCAACGAGCACACTGGACACGGATGCTGGAGCGGCTCTGAAGCCGGTCCGGCGTCTTGAGGTTTTGAAGGGGATGACCGGCCGGCGCCGGACCTGGACGCTGGAAGAGAAGCTGGCGCTGGTTCCGGAGATGGAGCGCAGTGGCAACATTGCCGCGTTTTCGCGGGAGCGCGATGTCAGCACGTCGCTCCTCTACACATGGCGGCGCGAATTGCGTTATGCGGTTGAGGCCCGCCAGTTGCCGCCGCACCCGGATCCCATGTTCGTACCGGTTCTGGAAAAGGCGCCGGCACCAGCGTGTACGTCAGCCGATGGGATGGTAGAGATCGAGATTGCCAGCGCCCTCGTCCGGATCGGGCAGGACGTGCGAACTGATCTGGCCGTGGCTGTCATAAATGCGCTGCGGGGTGCCAAGGCTGAAGGCCGCCCATGATCGGGATTGGGCCTGGCGCGCGCGTGATGGTGGCAACGCGTCCGGTAGACTTCCGCAAGGGACCCGACGCTTTGGCCGCGCTGGTGGGCGCTGAATATGGCGGCGATCCTTTTTCTGGTGTGATCTACGTGTTCCGGGCCAAGCGGTCAGACCGGGTCAAACTGGTCTGGTGGGACGGCACCGGGCTGTGCCTGATGGCCAAGAAGCTGGAGTCCGGCGGCTTCAAGTGGCCGGCGATCCAGGACGGCGTGATGCGGCTGACTTCCGCACAATTGGGGGCTTTGCTCGAAGGTCTAGATTGGCGCCGGGTGCACGGCGGACGCAAGCCCATGGCCCCGCAGATTGCTGGTTGACGCAGGGTTCTTCCGCTGATTCACTGCCTTCATGCTGGTGGAAGCGGACCTGCCCGAAGACATCGAAGCGCTTCGCGCGTTCGCGCTCGAGCAGTCCCGCAAGCTGGCCGACGTGATGGTCGCCAAGGGCGAGGCCGA
>NZ_APCQ01000798.1:0-1688 GCF_000410615.1 Novosphingobium sp. B-7
GCAGGGCATCCGTCTTGAGGAAAGCCTGACCGATGCCACCCTGACGATGTTCGACAAGCTGTTGGGCAGCATGTCGCGTCGCGCCGAGAACCGGACCCGTGACAAAGCCCTCAAGACGGTGCGCGAGTTGCAAGGCCATCTCCGGACGCTCACAGGGTCTTGCCGCATTCTCATCGAAGCGCGCACCAACGGTGTGGACTCTCTGGCGCAGATCGAGGCGCTGGATTGGCAGCGCTTCGCCGTGGCGGTCGCGCGGGCCGAAGTACTCGGGCGACCGGAAACCGTCGATCGCACCGCTGAATTGATCGAGCGGCATCGCACGGTGAAGCTCTTTGCCGGTGCCTTTCTCAACACCTTCGAATTTCGCGGCGCCGGTGCGGTGCAGGGACTCCTGTCGGCGCTTACCATCATCGCGGAGCTATACCGGACCGGCAAACGGCGCTTGCCTGATCGCGTGCCGCTGCGCTTTGTGCCCTCCGCATGGCGGCCGTTCGTCCTGCGGGACGGCATCGTCGATCGCGCCGCCTATGAACTATGCGCCTTGTCCCAGCTACGGGAGCGGTTGCGAGCGGGAGACATATGGGTCTCGGGAAGCCGCCAGTTCCGCGATTTCGATAGCTACCTCATCCCGCCGGCCACCTTCGACGCGCTTCGCGAGAAGGGGCCGTTGCCGCTCGCCATCGAAACGGACTTCGATCGTCATATCGAGGAAAGGCGCGCCAGGCTCGACACGGCGATCGAACAGGTGACGGTCCTCGCCCGACAGGGCGAGCTGCCCCAGGTCAGGCTTGACGAAAGCGGCCTTATCATCTCGCCGCTGAAAGCGGCAACGCCACCCGCCACCGAGATTGCCGGTCGCGCTGCCTATGACCGACTGCCCCGCGTGAAGATCACCGATCTCCTGCTTGAGGTCGATGCCTGGACCGGGTGCAGCGAATGCTTCATCCATCGGCGTTCGGGCCGGGAGGCCGACGACCGCAATGCGCTGCTCACCGTCATCCTTGCCGATGGCATCAATCTCGGCCTCACACGCATGGCGGAAACCTGCCGAGGCGCAAGCCTGCGCCAGCTCGCCCATCTCCACGACTGGCACATCAGCGAGGCCGCCTATGGTGAAGCGCTGGGAAGGCTGATCGACGCCCATCGCGCCATGCCGCTCGCCGCGCTGTGGGGAGACGGCACCACCTCGTCGAGCGACGGACAGCAATTCCATGCCGGGGGCCGTGGCGCCGCAATCGGCGACATCAACGCGCGCAGCGGCAACGAACCGGGCGTTGCCTTCTACACCCATGTCTCGGATCGATATGACCCCTTCGCGACCCGGGTAATCGCGGCGACCGCCGGCGAAGCTCCCTATGTGCTGGATGGCTTGCTGTATCAGCAGACCGGCCTGACAATCGAGGAGCACTACACCGATACAGGCGGTGCATCGGACCATGTGTTCGGCCTTATGCCCTTCTTCGGCTACCGCTTCGCGCCGCGCCTGCGCGACATCAAGCAGCGTCGTTTGCACCTCCTTCCCGGCCAGGAAGCCGGCCCCTTGCTTGCCGGCATGACGGCCGACCCGATCGCATTGGGTCATGTCGCGGCGCATTGGGATGAACTGCTGCGGTTCGCCACATCGATACGCACCGGCACCGCCACCGCTTCGGCGATGCTTCGCCGCCTGTCCGCCTATCCGCGACAGA
>NZ_APCQ01000276.1:0-8129 GCF_000410615.1 Novosphingobium sp. B-7
GGTCAGCCCGCTCAATGAGCCGCTGGTAAACGCCACGCGCCAGGGCGCGCGCACGCGATCCAGCTTATCGAGCGCCAGGGCGCGGGTCACGCTGGGCGGCGGATAGAGCAGCAGCGGCACGGCGTCGCCCGGATCGAGCCGGAAATCGGGCGAGGCGACCCAGCCGACCGTCTCGCGCCAGGCGGTCACCCCGCGCCGCTCGCCGGAGCGCTTCTTCACGAACATGATGTCCAGCCCGCCCGCGTCGAACTGGTCGTAAAGCGTTTCGCTCAGCGCCACGGTCAATGCCACGTCGACATCGGGATGGCGCCGCGAAAACTGCGCCAAGACATCGGGCAGGGCCGACAGCACGAAATCTTCGCACGCACCAAAGCGCAATTGGCCGCGAAGGCGCAGGCCGGACAGGTGGGCATCCATCCGGCCGTGGGCGTCGAGCACGCGGCGGGCATGGTCGAGAAACGCTTCCCCTTCGGCCGAGAGCGCCACGCGGTGGGTGTCGCGCGCCAAAAGACGCCGCCCGGCCAGTTCCTCCAGCCGACGGATCTGCTGGCTCACCGTGGATTGCCGCGTGCCCAGCGTCCGGGCTGCGGCGGTAAAGCTGCCGCATTCGGCGACGGTGACAAACGCGCGCAGCAGGTCAGGTCCGATCATCGGGCCATCATGCCACAGTATCGCCTGCTATCAAGATGGTGAATGACTGTTATCGCGATGATCATGATTGTGCATGTCCACGCAGAGCCCTAGGTGCAGGCTGACATTTTTGGCAAGGACACGCCGCCCATGGGCAAGCTGCGCACTCTGATCGATCCCTATCTGCTGCTGCTGATCAGCACGATCGCGATTGCGGCGGTGTTTCCCGCGCATGGCGCCGGGGTCGCCGTGGCCGACGTGGCGGTGACCGCTGCTGTTGCGCTGCTGTTCTTTCTCTATGGCGCGCGGCTGGCGCCCCAGGCGGTGTGGCAGGGCATGGCCCATTGGCGGCTGCAGGCGCTGGTCTTCGCCAGCACCTTCGTGCTGTTTCCGCTGATCGGGCTGGGCGTCGTCCACCTCATCGGCGGGCTGGTCGCGCCCGATATTGCCGTGGGCCTGCTGTTCCTGTGCGTGCTGCCGTCGACCGTGCAGTCCTCGATCGCCTTCACCTCCATCGCGCGGGGCAACGTGCCTGCGGCGCTGTGCAGTGCGTCGCTGTCCAACCTCGTCGGCGTGGCGCTCACCCCGGTGCTCACCGCGCTGCTGCTGCCCACCTCGGCCAGCGGTGGCTTTTCCGCCCATTCGCTGGAAACCATCGCCATGCAGATCCTGCTGCCCTTCGTGGCCGGGCAGGTGGCGCGGCCGTTCATCGGCGATTGGCTGGTCCGCCACAAGAAGATCGTCAGCTATGTCGATCGCGGGTCGATCCTGCTGGTGGTCTATGCCGCGTTCAGCGCGGGCATGGTGGCGGGTGTGTGGACCCGTCTGGCTCCGGTCGACCTGCTGATCGTGCTGGTGCTCGATCTGCTGATCCTGGCACTGGTCATTGTCGCCACCACGCTTGCCAGCCGCAAGCTGGGCTTCAACACCGAAGACGAGATTACCATCGTGTTCTGCGGATCGAAGAAGAGCATGGCGAGCGGCATCCCCATGGCGACGATCCTGTTCGCCGGCCACGCCGTCAGCCTCATTGTCCTGCCGCTGATGCTATTCCACCAGGCGCAGCTGTTCGTCTGCGCCACGCTGGCGCGGCGCTATGCCGCCCGGCCGGAAAGCTGATCATTGGCGGTCTGATCCAGCGGATCGAGCACCAGCAACAGCCGCCGCTGCCCCGTGCCGGCGATCGGCGGAGAGCGGTGAAGCACGGCCGGCTCTGCCACCGCCAGCCGCCCCTTGAACAGGCCAACGTGGCCCGGCTGCAACTGCTGCACCGGGCCGTGGGGCGGCGCATCGGCCATGATCCACTGCGTGCCTGGCCCGACCAGCGGCAGCAGCAGCCGCACGCTGACATAGTCCATGTGGAAGCGGCGGCAGGCATCGGTTTCCACCACATCGAGGCGCAGGCGCAGGCGCGGGCTGTGCGTTATCGCGGCAAAACCGCGCATCTGCCGCACGATGTCGGCGGTCAGCGCGGCCGTGGCCGGTTGCGCCGGAAATCCTGCGGCATGCAGCTGCTTGTCCACCGCATCTGCCCGAAACGGTGCATCGATCCAGCAGTCGATATCGGCAATCGCCGCAAGGTCGATCCCGTCTAGCCAGGCCAGCGCTGCCGGGCGGGGCCGCTGCCACAGGGCGAGCTGCACCGCGGGCTGGTGAATCTGTGCCAGCACCGCTTCGCATGGAGCGCAGGCGATGGCGGGATGGCGGGGCAGGGAGGTGGTCATGGCATCTCGTTAAATGTAATGTGATACCATTACATTGACGCCAAAGCGTGCCACGGTCAAGCCAGGCGGTCTTTACGGAATCCTTATGCCCTGCACGCACCGCGCCGTGGAACCTTAACGGCCACAAGGCCCACATCGACGCCATCTCACAGCCAAGGAGCTGATCATGGACTATCGATCTGTGGGGCCGCGCGGACGCGATATGGGGTTGCGCCTCGCAGGGCTGGCCGCGTTGGCCGCCGTCCCCTTGCTTGCCCGGGGCCTGGCCCAGGTTGAACACGCGGAAAACGGCCATCCCGGCCCGCTGGCGCTGCTCGTCGCGCTGCTGATCGTGGCCGCGCTCTGGACCGGGCTTGGCCTGGGCATCGGTGGCTCTGGCCTATTCCGGTTGCAGCCGCGCCCGCCGCGTGCCTGGCTGCCCGTGTCGCGAAAGGATCGCGCATAATGACTGATCTTGTCTGGCTGGCCATTCTTGCCGGCCTGTTCGGTATCACGCTCGCCGCCGTTGCCCTGTGCGACAAGGCCTGAAGCTTTGGCTCCGACACCACGGGGCCTGAGGAACACTCCGATGACCATTCCCGAAATGCTCGCTGCGCTCGTCGCGGCTGGCCTGCTTGTCTATCTCGTGGCCGTGCTTCTGCGGCCCGAACGCTTCTGATGGGGGCCGTGCAATGACATCTGCCACCCTTGCGTCGGGCTTTGGCCTGATCCTGGTATTCACCGCGCTGGTCGCCCTGATGGCCAAGCCATTCGGCCTCTGGCTGTTTGCCGTCTATGAAGGCCGCACCACGCCGCTGCACCGCGTGCTCGGCCCGGTCGAGCGCGCCTTCTACCGTGTCGCCGGCATCAACCCGAACCAGGAGCAGGACTGGCGGCAATATGCCGTGCACCTGATGCTGTTCCAGGTCGTCACGGTGATCTTTACCTACGCCGTGCTGCGGCTTCAAGGCAGCTTGCCGATGAACCCGCGCGGCCTTGCCGGCCTGTCGCCCGACGGGGCGATGAACACTGCGATTGCCTTCGTCACCAACACCAACTGGCAGTGGTATGCCGGTGAAACGGTGCTGTCGAACCTGTCGCAGATGCTTGGCCTCACCATTCACAACTTCCTCTCGGCAGCCACCGGCATTGCCGTGGCCTTTGCCCTGTTCCGTGGCTTTGCCCGCGCCGAAACGCGCCACTTGGGCAACTTCTGGGCCGATCTCACCCGCGTGACGCTCTATGTCCTGCTGCCGGCGTGCATTGTCTATGCGCTCTATCTGGTGGCCAGCGGCGTGCCGCAGACCTTTGCCAGCTTGATCGATGCCAAGACGCTGGAAGGCGCACACCAGGCCATCGTGGTCGGCGCGGTCGCCTCGCAGGAAGCGATCAAGATGCTCGGCACCAACGGTGGCGGCTTCTACAATGCCAACTCGGCCCATCCCTTCGAAAATCCCACCGCGCTGGTCGATTTCGTCCAGATGCTGTCGATCTTCGCGCTGGGCGCCGGGCTGACCTATACGTTCGGCAAGGCCGTGGGCAACACGCGCCAGGGCTGGGCGATCCTGTGGGCCATGCTGCTGCTGTTTGTGGCTGGTGCCTCGTTCGCGTGGTGGCGCGAAGCCGCCGGCAACCCGATGCTGCATCACCTGGGCGTGATGGGCGCCAACATGGAAGGCAAGGAAGTGCGCTTTGGCGCGGCGGCCAGCGCGCTGTTCGCGGCTGTGACCACGGCGGCTTCGTGCGGGGCGGTCAACGCCATGCATGACAGTTTCACCGCGCTCGGTGGCCTGGTGCCGCTGTTCAACATGCAACTGGGTGAAATCGTCATCGGTGGCGTGGGCTCGGGCATCTATGGCTTCCTGCTGTTTGCCGTACTCGCGGTGTTCCTCGCCGGGCTCATGGTCGGCCGCACCCCGGAATACGTGGGCAAGAAGGTGGAAGCGCGCGAGGTGAAGCTGGCGGTGCTCGCCATTGTCATCCTGCCGCTGTGCATTCTGGGACTTACTGCGGTGGCCGTGGTGCTGCCGGCGGGCCTTGCCGGGCCGCTGGCCAAGGGGCCGCATGGCTTTTCCGAAATCCTTTATGCCTTCACCTCGGCCACGGCCAACAATGGTTCGGCCTTTGCCGGGCTCACTGCGGGCACCCCGTTCTACAACGGCCTGCTGGGCGTGGCGATGTGGCTTGGCCGCTTCCTGATCGTGATCCCCGTGCTGGCGATTGCCGGCAGCCTTGCCAGCCGCAAGCACACGCCGGCCGGGCCGGGTTCGTTCCCGACCACGGGTGGCCTGTGGATCGGCCTGCTGGTCGCCACGATCCTGATCGTCGGTGGCCTTACCTTCCTGCCTTCGCTCGCGCTTGGCCCGGTGGCCGATCATCTCACCGGCGCTGCCGGCCTGCTTTACTGAGGATACCTGCCGTGTCCCAACCTACCTCGATGTTTTCGGCCGAACTGGTCGTACCGGCGCTGGGTGGCGCGCTGCGCAAGCTGCATCCCGCCCAGCTGGTGCGCAACCCCGTGCTGTTCACCACCGCCGTCGTCGCGCTGCTGCTTACCGTGCTGCTGTTCGTGGGCCACACCGGCCTGTCGCTGGGCTTTCAGATCCAGCTGATCGTCTGGCTGTGGCTGACGGTGCTGTTCGGCACCTTTGCCGAAAGCCTGGCCGAAGGGCGCGGCCGCGCCCAGGCCGCCTCGCTGCGCGCCACGCGGTCAGACCTGGTGGCCCGTCTGCCCGATGGCAGCAAGGTTTCGGCCGCCACCCTCCAAAAGGGCGCGGTCGTCATGGTCGCCGCTGGCGAGTTGATCCCCGCCGATGGTGAAGTGATCGCCGGCGTGGCCTCGGTCAACGAAGCGGCCATCACCGGTGAAAGCGCGCCGGTGATCCGCGAAGCCGGTGGCGACCGTTCGGCCGTCACCGCCGGCACCCGCGTGCTGTCTGACGAGATCACCGTGCGGGTGACGCAGGAAGCCGGGCAGGGCTTTCTCGATCGCATGATCGCCCTGGTCGAAGGCGCCCAGCGCCAGAAGACCCCGAACGAGATCGCGCTCACCATCCTGCTCGTCGGCCTCACGATCATCTTCCTGATCGCGGTCGCCACCATTCCGGCATTTGCCCGCTATGCCGGGGGGCAGATCCCCGTGGCGGTGCTGGCCGCCCTGCTGATCACGCTGATCCCGACGACGATCGCCGCACTGCTTTCGGCCATCGGCATCGCCGGGATGGACCGCCTGGTGCAATTCAACGTGCTCGCCAAGTCTGGCCGCGCGGTGGAAGCGGCCGGCGATATCGACGTCCTGCTGCTCGACAAGACCGGCACGATCACCGTCGGTGACCGCCAGGCCAGCAACTTCCTGCCCCTGGCGGGCACGGCTCCGGCCACCTTGGCGCGCGCCGCGCTCATGGCCAGCCTGGCCGATGAAACGCCCGAAGGCCGCTCGATCCTGCGTCTGGCGCAGGAAGCGCACAGCCTGGACGTGCCCGACGTACCCGCCGGTGCCGAGGTCATTCCGTTCACCGCCCAGACCCGCATCTCCGGCCTTGATAACAACGGCCACGTCGTGACCAAGGGCGCAGTCGATGCGATCCTGCGCAGCGTTCCCGATGCCGCCCGTGGCACGGCGGCTGCCGAGCTGCGCCGCATTGCCGAAGACGTCGCGCGCCAGGGGCAGACCCCCCTGGCGGTTGCTGAAAACGGCACGCTGCTGGGGATCGTCGCGCTCAAGGACGTGATCAAGGCCGGCATCCGCGAACGCTTTGCCGAACTGCGCAAGATGGGCATCCGCACCGTGATGATCACGGGTGACAATCCGCTAACCGCCGCTGCCATTGCCGCTGAATCCGGCGTCGACGATTTCCTGGCCGAGGCAACGCCCGAAGACAAGCTGGCGCTGATCCGGCGCGAGCAGCAGGGCGGCCGCCTGGTGGCGATGTGCGGCGATGGCACCAACGATGCGCCCGCCCTGGCCCAGGCCGACGTGGGCGTGGCGATGAACACCGGCACCCAGGCTGCGCGCGAAGCGGGCAACATGGTCGATCTCGACAGCGATCCGACCAAGCTGATCGAGATCGTCGGGCTGGGCAAGCAGTTGCTGATGACGCGCGGCGCACTCACCACGTTCTCGGTGGCGAATGACGTGGCCAAGTACTTCGCCATTATCCCGGCGATGTTCCTGGCGCTCTATCCGCAGCTCTCGGTGCTCAACGTGATGCACCTTGCCACCCCGCAAAGCGCGATCCTGTCGGCGATCATGTTCAACGCCCTGATCATTCCCGCGCTCGTGCCGCTGGCGCTCAAGGGTGTGCGCTATCGTCCGGTCGGGGCTGGCGCACTGCTTGCTCGCAACCTGGCGGTCTTTGGCGTCGGCGGGCTCATCGCGCCGTTCGTCGGGATCAAGGCGATCGATATGCTCGTCGCCGCTCTGCATCTTGCCTAAGGGATTTCGCTCATGTCGTCTGTAATCAATCGGGAACTCGTCGCTGCGGTGCGTCCCTCGCTGATGATGACCGGGCTGTTTGCTGGCCTGCTTGGCCTGGCATACCCCGCCGCCATCACCGCCGTGGCCCAGGCTGCCTTTCCCTGGGCCGCCAATGGCAGCCTGATCACCGACCACGGCCAGGTCATCGGCTCTGACCTGATCGGCCAGGCCTTTACCAGCGCCCGCTACTTCCACGGTCGCCCCTCGGCGGCGGGCAGCAATGGCTACGATGCCTCGGCATCTGCCGGGTCCAACCTCGCGCCGTTCTCGCAAACCTTGCACGATCGCGTGGCCGGCGCGGTCAAGGATTTTGCCGCCTCTTCACCAGGCTCTCCCGTTCCGCCTGACCTGGTGACCACCTCTGCCTCGGGGCTTGACCCCCATATCAGCCCCGAGGCAGCCTTTTCCCAGGTAAACCGCGTGGCCGCCGCCCGCAGCCTGGCCCCGGAAAAGGTCCATGAACTGGTAGAGGCGCAGGTGGAGCAGCCGCTGCTGGGCCTGCTGGGCGAACCGCGGGTCAATGTTCTGGCGCTCAACAGGGCACTGGACGAAGCCACGTCGGCGCGCGCACAAGGGCATTGATGACGCCGGCACGCCCCGATCCCGAAGCCCTGCTGCGCCTTGCCGAGCAGGAAACCTCAGGCCGCCTCAAGGTTTTCCTTGGGGCGGCTCCTGGCGTTGGCAAGACCTGCGAAATGCTCGACGACGCGCTGGGCCAGGCCCGCGCCGGGGTGGACGTGGTGGTGGGCGTGGTCGAAACCCATGGCCGGGTCGAGACCGAGGCACGGCTGCGCCCGCTCTCGGTGCTGCCGCGCAAAGAGGTAGCGCATCGCGGCCATACCCTGCTGGAAATGGACCTCGACGCCATTCTCGAGCGCAAGCCCGCGCTCGTGCTGGTGGACGAACTCGCCCACGCCAACGCGCCGGGCAGCCGGCACGACAAGCGCTGGCAGGATGTCGAGGAAATCCTCGCCGCCGGGATCGACGTGTGGTCCACGCTCAACATCCAGCACCTCGAAAGCCTCAACGATGTCGTCGCTTCGTTTACCCATGTGCGGGTGCGCGAAACCGTGCCCGATCGCCTGCTCGATCGGGCGGAGATCGAGGTGGTCGATACCCCGCCCGATGAACTGATCGAGCGGTTGCGCGCGGGCAAGGTCTATGTCCCGCACGAGGCGGCGCGCGCGCTGCATCACTTCTTTTCCCGCTCCAATCTTTCGGCCCTGCGCGAACTCGTGCTGCGCCGCGCGGCCCAGGCGGTCGATGCGCAGATGCTCGACGATGTCCGCGCCCAGGCGCTCGCCGGCACCTGGGCCACC
>NZ_APCQ01000277.1:0-1310 GCF_000410615.1 Novosphingobium sp. B-7
CGGCCAGCAACAGCGTGCCGCCGGCCAGCAGGACCGCAACCGACAGCGCGCGGCGGGCAGGCATCAGCCTTCGGGCGACCAGGCTTCGTAATCGCCGGTGGCAGCGGCGCGATGGCCACCGCGTTCCAGCGCGCCCTGCGGGCGATAGGCCGCGGCCGTGCCCGTGGCGTTGGGGGTGAATTCCACTTCCCAGATGCGCGGCGGCGGCAGGTTGCTTTCCGGCACGCCATCGAGCGTGCCATGCAGCCAGCCATGCCATTCGGCCGGCACGCGGCTGGCGTCGTTGGCGCCGTTGTAGATCACCCAGCGACGCTCGCGGCCCTGGAACGGATGTCCCTTGGGATACGGCTTCTTGGCCCGGTAATACTTGTTGCCCTGGGCATCGTGGCCCACGAGTTCGCCATTGCGGGCGCTGTCGAGCAGGGTGCCGAAGGTGGCGCCGTCCCACCAGGTGAAGATCTTGCCGAGAATGCTCATGAAGCTCTTGTTCCAGTTGCCGCCCGCCGCGGCGGGTTTCCTTGCCCCTAGCCCCTGCAAGGGGGAGTCGGCAAGGGTGCTGTTGCACCTGCGTTGCCGACGATCCCTCGAGGCGTTTACCAGGCGATCTTGTCACCGGGCTTGAGCCCGATCTGCGCGGCGCGCCCGCCATTGAGTTCGAGCACGGCCGCCGCCGGCCCGGTGGAGGGCAGCGGGCTCAGGTCATAGGGCACGGCGTTGGCCGCCACGTTGAGCACGCGGTGGTTGGGGCCGATGAAGATGATGTCGAGCGGGATCACCGTGTTCTTCATCCAGAACGCGGCCATGCGCGGCGGGTCCATCGGAAAGATCATGCCCTCGTCCGCGCCCATCGCGGTGCGGAACATCAGGCCCTTTTCCTGTTCCTCGCCGGTCACGGCCACTTCCACGCGAAACTGGTGGGTGCCGCCCTTGGTGGCGATCGCCAGGGGAATGACCTTGAGGCCCGAGATCGGATGGACGCCAACCGCGCCGGTGGGCGCGGGCATCGCATCGGACTTGTGATGGCCGGCGTCGGCCGTGGCCGGGGAACAGGCCATGATGCCCAGTGCCAGGGCGAGTGCCGCGCCCATCATCCCGGTCTTAATCGTCTGCGTCATAAACCCAATCTTCCGCTTCGCGTTCGCCCGCTGCATTCACCAGCGCGCGCGCCATGGCAAGGGGGTGCCCTGCCCTCAGGAACACGGCCACCTGCTTTTCCCGCACGGCCGGGTCGATCCGCCCATCGTCATCGCGCGGGCCGAACGGGCCCAGCCGCCGCTTGCGCGCCAGGGCGAGCGCGGCGGCGCGGGCCT
>NZ_APCQ01000274.1:0-7370 GCF_000410615.1 Novosphingobium sp. B-7
GGCCAGGCGGCCGCGCGCGGCGCGCTGTTCCAGCGGCATCGACAGGCGCACCCCGAACATCACCTCGCCCGGCACGCGCGTGGGGCTGCCGCTGCCGAAATCCTTGGCCGCTTCCACCCGCAGGTCGAGCCGGGGGAGCAGGTCGTTGCCGGCCAGGTCACCGCGCAACCGCGCCTGCTCGGCCCGGTTCAGCAGGATCTGCAGATCGGGCCGGCCAGCCAAGACCGTGGCGGTATCCGCCAGGCGCGGCGCCACGCCTTCGGGAAAGGCCGCCGGCAGGTCTTCCGGCTGGGCCACCATCGGCTGGCCCAGGTCATCACGCCAGAACAGCGAGAGCGCCTGTGCCGCCACGGCCAGATCCTGTTCGGCGCGCACCAGCAGCGCTTCGCGGCGCACGATGTTCTGGCGGTTTTCCACTGCCAGCACTGCCGGGCGCGCGCCCAGCGTCACCTGCCGCTCAATCGAGGCCTGGCGTTCGCGGGCCAGGGCCAGCAGATCGCGATATGTGCGCATGCGCAGGCCCGCCGCCACCCACTGCTGATAGGCATCGGCCGCGCGGCGCTGCACGCCGATCATCACCATCGCCTGGTCCAGCCCGGCGATCTCGGCATCGGCTTGCGCCTGCGCCAGCTTGGTGCGGCGTTCATCGACCAGCCGGTCGCGCAGCAGCGAAAAGACCGCGCCGGCACGCACTTCGCCCAGGGCATTGGTCACGTTCTTGCCGTCATAGACGGCAAAGCGCCCGCTCGACACGCGATAGCCGCCATAGACCTGGCCGCCATTGGTGGCGAACGGCCGGGTCAGCTTCGCCTCGGCCAGGGCATTGTCGTAATAGCCCAGCGGGCGGGCCTGTACCTCGGCATCGAAGACCATGTCGAACAGGCCTTGCGCGGCCAGCGTGCGGGCATCGGCCGCGCGCTGGCGGGCCATGGCTTCCAGCACCAGCGGCTGATGCCGGGCCGAGGCGCGCAGCACGGTATCGAGGTTCAATTCGCCGGCCCAGGCCGCCTGGCTGCACAGCAGGGCGACAACAGCGAGCAACGTGCGGATCACTTTTCTTCCTCCCCGCCGTCCTTGGCGCTATTCTTGGCGGGCTTGGCCTTCTTGGCCGCGTCCTTGTCGGCCAGGCCCTTGCCGGCGCCCTTGCGCGGGCCGGTTTCCACCGGGCGCTGGAATTCCAGCGGGAAATCGTTGAGCTGGCGCCACAGTTCATAACCGACCGAGACGGTTTCCATCTGGATCCAGCCACGCACCCGCGAACCCAGGCGCGTGAACTGGTTGCCGGGCCAGGCCGGCTTGCCCGGCATCGGTTCCACCAGCACGCGGAACAGGCCGCTGGCCTGGGCGGAGGGATCGATGCTGCGCACCCTACCATCGAACATGCCCAGCGCCACCGAAGGCCAGCCGCTGAACTGGATCGCCGGCCAGCCTTCGAAATGCAGGCGCACCGGCTGGCCGCGCCGCACCAGCGCCACGTCGCGGCCATCGACCATCAGTTCCACCACGCGCACCGCGCTTTCCGGCGCCACCGTGGCCAGCCAGTCCCCCGCGCTCACCAGCGTGGCACCGGCTGCGGTGTTGAGCGACTGGATGCGCCCATCGCGCGGCGCACGCACCATCTGGGCCGACTGGCGCGTGCGGGCAATGTCGACGCGGCTGAGCTTGGCGCGCGCCTCGGCCAGCTTGGCGCCATGTTCGGCGACCTTGATCTGCGCGTTTTCAAAATCGCGCCGCGCGGCCAGACCATCGGCCAGCAACTGCGCCGAGCGGCCAACATCGATCCGCGCCACGGCCATGGCCTGTTCGCTGGCGGTGATCTGCGCCAGCACTTGCGCGCGCTCGGCCGCCAGGCGTTCGAGCAGGCCGGGATCGTTGTCCACCACCCGCGCGATCGGGTCACCCGCCTTTACGCTTTGCCCGTCGGTCACATACCAGCGCTCCACCCGGCCGGGCACCAGCGCGGTCACCTGCTGCACCCGGTCTGCCGGATCGAGCGCGACGATCTGCCCCGTGCCTGGCGCGGTCTGCACCCAGGGCACGAACAGCAGGCCCAGCACCACCAGCGGAATGGCAATGCCGATCATCCAGGCCACGGTCACCGCGGTGCGGGGCGGGCGCAAGCTGGCAAGCGTGGAAAAGCGCGTCATGTCTTGGGCATGGCTCGCCATGGCTCAATCCTCCTTGCCGGCAGTCGGCGGGGCAACGGGTTCAACAGCGGGGCGTTCGGCGCTGCGCTGCTGCGCGGTTTCGCCCAGGCGCAGCCAGGCATCGTGGGCCGGCCCGCCCGGCCGGTCGGTAAAGTGCAGCACGGTGGTGCCTTGCGGGCGCAAGGCGTTCAGCACACGCGACAGGCGCGCCGGGTCGAGCATGTCGTAAAGCGGAGAGAGCATCAGCACGCGTGGGCTGGCGAGGATTGCGCCGGCCAGCTTGAGCAGCATGGTTTCCCCTACCGCCAGCGGCCAGCCCGAACTCGACAGCATGGTATCGAGCCCGTGGGGCAAAGCGCTGACGCGCTCTTCCAGCCCGACCAGCGCCAGGGCATCGAGCATCGCCCCGCCCTGCCACTGCGTATCGGCACGCTCTGATCCCGCCCGGCCCGATCCCGATAGTCGCAGATAATCGCGCACGGTCATTTCCACGATCGTCGGCCGATCGAGCACGATCACATCGGCCCGCAGGCGCACCATGTCGAAACTGCCCAGGTCTGCGCCGCCGACGCGCACCAGCCCGCGCTCGGGCGTGGCCAACCGCTTGAGCAGGGTAGCGACACTGCGCTCCACCCCAGGCGCGGCGAGCACGCCGACGTGCTCGCCGCTGTCGATGGCAAAGTCGAGGCGATGATTGCCCAGGGCCACGCCCTGGAAGCGGATCGCGCCGTGGGCCGGGCCGATCGCATCGGCTGCCGGCGGCGCTTCCTGCGGCACGCCCCAGAACAGGGCGAGTTCCTCCAGGCCCGCGGCCAGGTCGTAGAACACCTCGAGATAGCCGCCGAGCTGGGCAATGCCATAGAACACGCCCGACAGGATCAGCTCGGCCGCAACCAGCTGGCCCACCGACAGTTCGCCCTGCAGGATCAGCCAGCCGCCCATGGCGAGCAGACCAGCGCTGGCCAGGGCATAGAGCAGCAGGAGGCACAGCGTCTGGCTGAAGGTATGCCGGAAATGGCGGCGGTGCGCGGCCACATAGGTGGCGGTCATCGCCTCGCTCCGGTCGATCGCAAAGCTGATGTGTCGGCCGGATTTGTAGAACCCGTTCGAAGCACCCAGGCTTTCCAGCCAGTGCGCGGCGGCATGCTTGGCGTGGCTCTTGGCCACGGCGCTGTCGAGCGAGGGCAGCAGCCAGGCGCGCCAGATCACCAGCACGACCAGGACCAGCACCACGTTGAAAGCCAGGAAGAACGGGTGATAGAAACTCGTCACCACCAGCCCGACCAGGCTTTGCAGCACGATGGCGAACCCGCCGATGACCAGGCTGGTCAACGCCTTTTGCACTGTGCCCATGTCAAAGAAGCGGTTGAACAGATCGCCGTGCCGCGCGTCGACGAAGAACGGGTTCTGCGCATGGATCGCGCGCGTGGTGATCTCGGCCATCAGCCGGGCAAAGAAGCGCTGCTCGAACCGCGCCATCACCGCCACGCGCAGCGCCATCAGCGCGCCGGCCAGCAGCAGCAGGGCAAAGAGCACGAGCGCGAGCGTGAACAGCGGCGCGGGCAGCGCGATGTTGGCCACCGCGTTGATCAGCAGCTGCACCGAGATCGGCGTGGCCAGCGACAAGAGCGAGATCGCCGCGCCGAATACCAGCGCCAGGCGGATGAAAGCCTTGTCGGGCGCCATGACCAGGCTGGCCCAGCGGCGCAGATCGCGCATGGTGGGACGGTGGCTATGGTGGGCGCCGTGATGGTGTGGCGAATGGGCGGCGGTATGGTCGCGGGCGTCCATGAACGGGCGGCTTTCCTTGGCGGGCTAAAGGTGTGCCCATCAAGATGACGATCGCCGCGTGATCCGCCAATACGGTGGCCACCTATCGATCCGATAGGTTTTTCCTATCGCTGGGCAATGCTGCGCAATGTCTCGGCGAGGAGCAAGAGGTCGCCCGACCGACCCGCGCCGATGCGCCAGATCAGCCCGATCTCGCGATAGGGACGCCCGCCGGCAAAGGGGCGCACCACCACGTCACCGCCCTCGGCGATTTCCTGACGCACATAGAGTTCGGGCAAAAGTGCCAGCCCCATGCCCATTCCGGCCATCTGCCGCACCGCATCGAGGCTGGTTCCCTCGTAATCGCGCAAGACCTGCGCGCCGCAGCGTTCGGCCAGGGCTGCCACCTGCTGGCTCAGCCGGTACTCGGGCTGCATGGTCAAGAGACCGCGCCCGGCGAGATGCTCGGGCCGCACCACGCGCACCGCCGCCATGGGATCGTCTGCCGCCATCGCCAGAAACATCGGTTCACGAAACAGCCGCTCGATATGAAAGCGCGCGTCGGTGACGGGCAGTTGCACCAGCACGGTATCATGGCGCCCGTCGCCCAGATGGTCGAGCAGGGCGTCGGGCAATCCTTCGCGCACGTGCACCTTGAGATCGGGATGCGTAGCGTGCAGCCGCGCCACCAGTTGCGGCAGGATATAGGGCCCGAGCGTGGGCGAGACGCCCAGGCGCAGCGTGCCGGCCAGTTCGCCCTGGCGATGGCGCCGGGCGAGATCGGCAAAGCCTTCGGCCTCGGTCAGCACGCGCCGCGCCGCCGCCACCGCCTCGCGGCCCAGCGGCGTCAGCACCATGCGCCCGCCCCGTTCGGCCACGGCGCCGCCCAGCAAGCCTTCCAGCAAGTGGATCTGTTGCGAGAACGAGGGCTGCGACACACCCATCGCCGCAGCGCCACGGGTGAAATTGCCGCAATCGGCCAAGGCGACCAGGCAGCGCAACTGCCGCAGGCTGGGCCAGGCCAGGCTTTCGGTCATGGCTCAAGCGCTCCCTTCCATCGCCTTGCGCACTCTAGCGGACTTTGCTGCCGGAACCCAAGCCCCGCAAACACTGTCTATAAATATGATAATTGCGTGAAATGCAACTGCAACGCCGTTATTCGCATTTGTCAGCCCCGGCGATCTGGCCCATCTAGAGGGGGCCTTTCAGGCATCCTCTCCCAAACTTTCCAAGGCCGGTCGCAAGATCGGCCTTTTTTTGCCCGCTTCACCGCTATGATGATCGTTAACAGCGGCGAAGCGATGGACAGATCACCGCGTCGTGCAGCTTGGGCAGGAGAGCAGGCAGCCTGCCCTGCTTTCCCCATGCGTCACTTGCACGGAACGCATCGGCTTATTCCGGCGCGATCGGTCGGCGCTCCAACCGGGCCACGGCGTGGCGCACCACCTTTTGCAGCGCCGGCGCAGAAAAAAACCCGCCCGGAATCAGGCAACGCTCGATCAGCACGCGGCGAAACGCGGCGAACGTGGTGGCATCGGGCGGCACCGGATTGGTCCAGAACGCGTCGAGACCATCCTGATTGGTGATATCGGGCATGTCATAGACCGCGTGGCCCAGCGCCACGACGGGGATGCCCTCGGCCAGGGCCAGGGTGCCGCTCGTGCTGTTGATCGTCACCACGCCCAGCGCGCGGCGGGTCACCGGCACAATATCGCCCATGCTCAGGTAATCGACCCGGTCAGCCACGCCGAACAGGCGCGCCAGATCGGCGGTTTCCTGCTGCCAATCGCGCACCCCATTGTCGAGCGGATGCTCCTTGACCACCAGCCGCACATCGGCCGGGGCGTTGGCGGCAAAGGATTCGAGGATCAGCCGCAGCGCGTCGGCAATCCCGGCAAACGGTGAATGCAGGCGGATCTGCGCATCGGAATCGAGTTGCAGCGGAAACAGGAAATAGCGCTCTCCCGCCGTTTCCAGGCGGTGCAGCAGGGCATCGGCCTCGCGCTGGCGCAGCTTGCGGCGCGACAGCTTGCGCCACCAGCCCATCGCCTCGACCAGCGGATGCCACGGGCGATGATTGGTCCAATGCGGATAGTGCCACCGCGTGAACACGTCGGCGCAGTTGTAGAGCAGCCCCTCGGCCGCACGGCGGCGGAACGAGGATGGCACCTGGGCATGGGGCGGCACCGGCGGCAGCGTGGCGGCAGTGGCGCGATACCACGCCGGGTCGCTCGGCAGCCGGGAATTGCCGTTCACCCCGCCCAGTTCCAGCGTGACCCAATCGGGCCTGACATAGCCTTCCTCGAACACGTGGACCGGCACGCCGCGCTCCTTGCAAATGCCGGTGGCAGGGCGGTGATGATCGCGGCAATCGCCGAACAGCACCACGTCGGTCACGCCCTTGTCCGCCAGGAACTGCGCGAAGAACGCCGGCCAGCGCTCCAGCGAATCGCGATAGTCGACGCCGTTGGGCAGTCGCCAGAACAGGCGATCGCCGCCGTTGAAGTTGATCTTGTACACGGTGTGCCCGGCCCGCAGCAAGGCCTTGCCCAGTTCGTGGAACAGCGGCCCCATCAGGCCTTGCAGCAGCAGGATCGTGCGCGGCGCCCCGTCGTGAACGGGCGTGGTATCGGCAGCCCGGACCGTGTCGGGCGCAATGGGCAACTCTTGCATTCGAAAGCGATACTCCGTCGAGAAGACCCGGCGCGCCGATGACCGCCGCGGCGGCATGGCCATCTTCGCCGCCCGCCCCGGTCTTCTGCCCGAAGCGTTACCCGCGCAAATGGCCAACCACAAGTTCCCGCCGCCACACCGGATCGATTCGTCCCGGCGTGGTGGATGACAGCCGGCGCCGCCCCGGCTATGAGCCGCGCCGGCGCAGCCGGGTAAGTCCGTGACGCCGCGGATATGGAACAGGCGTGACGTTGCACAATCATATATTTCAGGTTGTTGTCGCAGCGCTGGCGCTGGTCTGCGGCGGCGCTGCGCTCGATGCGCTGGTCCATCCGCGGCCGCGCCATGGCCTGCGCAGCGTGCCCGGGCTGGCGATCAATGCCGGCGTGCTGCTTGGCGTGTTCGGGGCGATCCTGGCGCTTTGCGGCAATCCCCTGGTGGCCTGCGCGCTCAGCCTTGGACTGGGCGCCCTGTTCACCGTTGCCTCCAACGCCAAGAACACCATGCTGGGTGAACCGCTGCTGTTTTCCGATCTTGCCCTGATCGGCGCGGTGTTTCGCCATCCGCAGTTCTATCTCTCCGCCGTGGCGCCGTGGCAGCGCGCGGTGGCCAGCCTGGTCGCGCTCGCGCTGGTCGCCCTGCTCTGCCTGCTGTTCCGGGCCGACGGGGTGATGCATCTTGCCGGCCTTGCCCTTGCCCTGGGCGCGGTCGGCATGCTCGCCGTCCTGCGGGGCAGCCCAGCGTTTCGGGCCATCGCTGCCACGCCCGACCCGCATGGCG